>JAMCZN010000036.1 GCA_023485505.1 Candidatus Martarchaeota archaeon
ATATCCACGTAATCATCATGCATGAACTCCTCCATCGTATAAAACGGCACTATATGTATATGAAAATGTGGTATGTGTGGCCTCCCCATGTTAGTTATCACCTTCATGCCTATCGGCTTAAGCTTCTTTTTCATCTTTATTGAGACCATTTTTGTGACAACAAACATCTGTCTTACAACATCGTCATCAGTGTCAAGCAGGTTTGTATAGTGTTTTTTAGATACCACAAGGACATGGCCCCTCACTATAGGATACTTGTTCATGGTCACTATGCATTTGCTATCCTCATATATTATGCCCTGTCTCTTTTCATTATCCTTATTGCAAAATACGCATTTCATGCATATACCTATGGAATAAGCTTTATCTGCATATTTAATAGATATGGCTTTTTATATACGTATAAAGTCGTGATTTCGTGGATATCAACAAAATGCTTCCTTATCTTGCCTTGATGGCGCTGTTAGTATTGGTTTCGGTATCTGCTGTCGATCGAATAAGCGTTGCAAACGGCACCCAAAGCGGCAATCTTATCGCTTACGGCCAGGCGCCCACGGCACCATTAAACAACAATTCAACAAACAAAACGAATGGAAGGATATTTGCAATTAACGAAGCAGGAGAGCACGGTAACCTGCTGTTCAATGTGTCACAAAACAACCCGGTGGCAGTCCAGCTTACGAGCATTGGAATAATGCTGTATGTAAATACATCACAGGCGGGCTCCGCGACACTGGATTTTGTTTTCAGCAATGCGACATCAACCACTCCGGCTCCGCCAAACGGCCTCACAAAGGTCATGGCAGTAAACATAACCGTCAATACGAGCGCTAATGTCATCACACATATGGCATTGCGCTATAACTGCAGCATACCGTCGACAGACGTGGCGCCATTCATATTGAAGAACAATGCATGGAACAAGGTAACGCCATTTACAGTAAACACAACAAACTGTTTCGTCAACTTTACGGTGCCGAACGATCCAATATTGGCGTTGATGACTTACTCCGCTGTATCCCAGGCACCATCAAACACCGCAACAAACACCACAAAGCAGACGAATAGCACCCAATCAACACAGCAGGAAGGTAATGGCGCAAGCGCACTTGGTATCGCAGTAGGGATTGCGATAGTGATTCTCGTAATCGCAGTAGTAGCCGTAATACTATCGAAAATGAAGAAGCATCACTAATGCGCTGTTGTCCGAGTTCATCGACGTGTGTTTATGCTGATGTGCACGATCCGAGAGTAGCACTTGGATAGTTTTGTGATGTCTGCCATGCACTTATTCCCGAGCTTGATATACTTGCGTAGTAGGTAGCATTGTACGGTTTCGAACCGCTGCCTATGCAGTATAGGTAACCATTAGATGTGGACCCGCAGTTAATTCCGCTTTCGAATGAACCCGGATACTGCGGAGCTTTGCTCCATGCCCCAATGCTTCCGTTGGGCGATATATTGGCATAGAATACTTCAGTCATGTTTGGTACAATTTCCCCATAATGGAATGTCAGGCATGCGATGATGCCGTTGTATACCCCACAGCCATTGGCATCGTAACCCGCATAAGCCGTGGCGCCAGGGAATACTGCTGACTCGTTCCATGCGCCAATTCCAGAGCTTGATATCGGAGCATAGAATGTCTGGTTCATTGTGCAGTAGATGTAGCCATCGTATATGTTGCAAGGGGAATTCATGAACTTTATAGGAATAGGAGTGGTGGATTTCCATACCCCTATGCCAGATGGAGATATTGGCGCATAATACGCCATTTTCCCGTATACCGCTCCCTGAGTAACGTTGTTTGTTGGAATATATCCGTCACCTACACAGTATATGTAGCCATTGTTGGCGTAGCATCCGGAGCCATAGAACGGTATTGGATATGGTGTTGTGCTCTTCCATGCCCCTATTCCGCTTTGTGATATTGGTGCGTAATATGAGAGATTCACTTTTGATATTTTTATAGATGCGTTAAGGTCAGTGCCACCTACGCAGTATATGTAGCCATTATCCGTAGTGCATTGCGTGCCCGCCAACTGCATAGGATATGGTGTTGTGCTGGACCAGCTTAGGCCATTTGCCGTGATTTTTGAATAATAAGTATAGTTTGCAGGGATGAAGAACCAACCGCCCAGGCAATATATGTAACTCTGTTGTACGGATTTGCTTACGTTTATGGATTGATTTGTTGACTGGTTTGTGCCGACAATGTTATTGGTAGTTGTTGACGATTTGAACCCATAACCCGTCCAGATTTCAAATACAGCCCCAACGACTATAATTATCACAATAATCCCCAATCCACCATATTTAGCCTTGCTGGTTTTGGATTTTTGTTGCTGAACACCCATATTGCCGCTTTGGTCATTTGGGTTGCTTGTGTTGCTTGTGTTATCATCCATTATATCACGTGACATCCTCCCACTTCTAAAGAGTGTGGGCTTCCCCTGTGGTTGCAGGGTATGTTCTCAGTTCCTCGACAGCGTTTGCATTCCCCATTGGAATGTATTGACCTCCATCTCCCTGAGCGTAAGTTTGGGCAAGTCCTGCCCTACCTTTGAGAGCTTCGCTCTCAAGATTTGACTTCTTTGAAGTCAAACCTCTGTTGAGTATGTTTATCGATGCATTTATATCCCTGTCCATCCGCAGACCACATCTGTTGCAGACGTAATCCCTCATTGAGAGGGACATCTCCATTATGTTGCCACAGTTGCTGCATGTTTTTGATGTGTTCCTTGCATCTACCTTTATTACTTTTATACCAGCACTTTCAGCCTTGTAGAAAAGTATATTGATGAATCCGTTCCATGACGCGTTCTGAATTGACTGTGCAAGCCTATGGTTTCTTACCATGTTTTGTATGTTCAGGTTCTCTACTGCGAATGAGGTATACTCTTCGTTGACCAATCTGTTCGATAATTTGTGCATGAAATCGTCTGATGCTCTTGTTATTCCATTCCACTCATTTTGCAGTTTTTCTTTTGCCTCCTGCCTTCTCTTTGAACCTTTATGCCTCCTTGCGACTATCCTCTGCCATCTTGCTATCCTCTTGGCTTTCTCTTTGAAGAACTTCGGCTTCTGGATCGTTCTTCCGTCTGATAGCGCAACGAAGTTGTTTAGACCCATATCTATTCCTAACGGATTTGTATCTTCTACCTTTGATGGATTTATTATCAGTTCTGCGGTGAAGATTGCGTAGTATTCCCTGCCTTCCCTCTTTATTGCTATAGTTTTTATCTTTCCTTCCAGTTGCCTATGCAGTTCTATCTTCATTCTGCCTATTCGTGAAACTCTGAGCATATCGGTTTTTCTTTCTCTTTCTAATGAAAACGAGCCGTTGTTCTGCGGATAAATTATGCTGTAATACCTGTCCCTTGATTTGAAGCGCGGAAAGCCAACTTTTACCATTTTGCCTTGCTTCTTTTCCTTTACCCTTCTGAAAAAGTTTGCATACGCCTTTATTATCCTGTCTTCAATCTCACATCTTGTCTGTGAGTAAATCTTCAGAAAGTCCTTGTTTTCTGCTATTATTTCTCTCTTTATTCTGTTGAACGTGCTTCTTTTGGGTTTGAAGGTTTTATCTTTTTCGTATGCCTCTTTTGCCTTTTCTAGTAGTTTATTGTAGAAGTTCTTTGAAAGATTGAGCTGTAGTTCTATCTCTTTCTGGCATTTGTCATTAGGATAGATTCTGAATTTATATGCCTTTTTCACTTTCATATTATTTATATTTGTATTTATATTTATATACCCTTCTCGTTCTGCGGTTCGCTTTCATCCCACCGCTAAAGCATGTGGGATTTCCCACTCACGTTGTTAAATAGTTACATGACTTACGGTGGGTTTGAGAGATGAGGCGCCAATGCCCCTCCGCCAATGGCGAGCGCCAATAGGGCCGAAGCAGCGGAGAACAGCAAAAAGAGCAGGAACCCCAGATGCGCCAACTTCCACGGCCATGTGATGAACCTCTTGACATTCTTGTCCGTCTTGTTCCCGTGCATAGGCTCTATTATTATTTTGTCAACGAATATCGTGACCGGGAACGTGAATATCGCAGTCCCTCCAAGTCCTATATAAAGTATAAGCGTAAACAGCGGTTCTTCGGTGAGCCCGAGCATATACGCGTTGATTCCATAGTAAATGCTCAATGCTCCCGTCATCAACGCAAGCAGCCCCGCATATCTCGTATTAAGGCGCATCATCACACATACCGCAAAACTGACAAGGACCATTCCAAGCATAAGGTACGGGTCATAGAACAGTATGTTGTATGCGCCCATTACGTTTGAGCCGTTTGACAGTACGGATATTGGCCATGTCATCTCGCCCCAAAGCCCTATTATGAGAACGACTATGCCCATCACCCCAAATAGCACAGCCTGGGACCTGAGGAGCAGGTATGCTTCGCGGAAACCGCGCTTTAGATAGGTTCTGTAATCGCTCACTCCGGCATAGAACAAGAGAGTAGCCACGAATGCAAGGCTGAATAGCTGAAATGCAAGCGCATCTACGAAGGTCATTTTAACCGATATCCACTTGGGTGCGAATATTTTTAAGGTTTGCTTTGCTGACCGATTGCCCGTGCAATAAATAGTGGGCCCAGTGAGATTTGAACTCACGACCTACGGCTTATAAGACCGTCGCTCTAACCAGGCTGAGCTATGAGCCCACATAAAACATAAGTAAAGCATAAGACTTGCCGAGACAAGATATATAATTCTTACTGGATTCCGACTCCGGGACAGGAGAGTTCCTTCCTTGGAGTGTTTATCCGGGTAAAAACCATAGTCGCAGTTCAGCATTGCCATGCCGGTTTTTATGTTACTTTCTTTATCATCCATTGGAGCTTCAAAAACTCACGGCATCGTGTAGTTGTTATTTATCCATGAAGGCTTTGGAGGCACCTCCGGAAGCGTGCCGGTGAAGTTGTTGAGCTCGAATATCCTTACAGGATATGTTCCGTTAACGAAGTTTATGCCTGTTGCGTTCTGCGGATACACCTCCGTGAATCCTGGAAGGTTTCCAAGGAAGAATGCCCTGTAATAGTTGGACGTGTAATATGCGTTAGGTGCGTCGGTTATCGTGCCGTTTGGACCGTTTGGCAGGTATATGATCGGGAATTGTATGAATGTTACACCTTGTATGTTCTGTGCCCCCTGGTATTGCGATGCCTGTATGACCGCGTTAAGCTTTATACCGTTTGTGCTGTATATGCTCAATGCGCCTGTGCTCGACGGGTTTAGGTTCACGCATACTGATTGGTTCTCAATGCTCGAGCCGTTAAGCACGTATGCCTGCGCATATGTGGCGTTTTGCGTTGATATTGAGCAATAGAAGTTTACGCTCTGCTGTGACGAGTTTGATGGAACCAACGTAGCAAGCGGCACCAGTGCATATTCAGGATCATGCGAAAGTTCACATTGCGATGTGCCAAGCTGGAATGGCTGCGGAGGCTGCTGCGCCTGTCCCTGCGCCGTGGCAAATGCCATCGTGGTAAGGTTTGCGTGTATGCATCCAAGGAAGTCAAGGGCTCCCCATTTTCCTATCAGATCTTGGTCGAACAGCACGTACTTCGTCTGGTTGCCGTTCATCATGTTCGCAAGGGTTGCCGGCGTGTAGCCGTCCTTTGTGCCGAGCACGTACTGCGCCGCGGTGGCATAGTCTTCGCTTGCATTTGCGTTATCGCCCCTTAGATAAGCGTTGCTGTTGCCAAACCAGTTTATCCAGTCCCCATAGTCCCACCAAGCCAGCACTCTTGGCGCGTTTGGACCAACGTTCTGCCTAATCCAGGACATCGCGTTCAGCCAGTAAGCAGGTATCGTGTTGCAATACAGCGAATATGCCATGGCATTGTTCTGGTTTGCTATGGTATTGCAGAGCTGTGCGTTGGAAGTGTTTCCAGCAGCCGCCACTGCGCCACCCAATGATCCGACATATGTGTTGACCTCTCCTGTAAAGAAGCCCTTGCCATCAAACAGCGACACCACCATTATCAGTATAAAGAATATCAGCATCCCCCACACGTATGTCTTTGCCTGCTGGTTCTCGTACTTCTGCGTTAACACGGAGTAAAGCAGGTACAATACGCCAAGTACGCTTGATATGAAGAATATGCCTATGGATAGAAGCATTGCGGAAACATGCTTTTTCTTGCCGGTGGAGCCAAGCGCGTCGGTGTTGCCTACGGACTTGAACAACCCCAAAAGCGAGACCAGGAATAATATCAGGATTAATGCGATGAATGAGCTATATGCCAAGGCGAATATTAGCAACAGGACCAGGAATATGATCAATGCAAAGGCAGGAATAACCTCCTTTTCAGAATGGTCGGCCAACTTGAACTTGAAGTCGTGCTCAACCCAGTAAATTAGTTCTCCAAGCATTATGCAGAACAGCAGTATGTATGCAACGCCAAGATGCGGCAGGTATTTGACTTCCGAGAATCCGGCAAACAGCAACGGAATTGATATCGCAAGGTACATCACGCCAGTTTTGCTGTTCCTGAATACTATGCTTATCATTATGAGCGCAAAGGATATCGCGACTACAAGCCACACCATAAGCGGCAGCCCGAACATCTGTGCTCCGATCGGGCCGAAGCCATTCGCATCAAAATTGAATAGCGGACCTGTGGGTTCGTACTCCTGTACCGTCATGAACAACGGTATTGACGGGGTGGTGAACTTTATGCTAAGGCCGTAGTACTTCATTATAGGGGAATTTAGAGGGGTGAAAAGAACCATGACAACGCCCAACACCGCGATAAGGGCAAGCCATAAGAGGTTCGTCTTCCTTGAAAGCCCCTTGAAAAGTATCTTTTTCTTGTTCAGGAACTTAGGTATGTAGTCAAGCAGCAGGATGAACAGGAATGCAACGGCAGGGCCTGAAAGCGTTATCGGTATTCCGGCAATAGATGGAATCCTGTTCTGCAGGTTTGATCCATAAGGCCAGAATATGGCATAGAACACGGCTATGACGACTATTATTATGAGATTCGCTTTTAGGAAATCGTGGTTTGACTCTTGCCGCAGGAAATTGATTATCCCCTGGATCATTATATATAGGACAAAAACGCCGGTAGTGACGCTATAGTAGTGGGCGCCGAAGAAGTTTGAAACGAAAGCGATGCCAGCCAATATGGCAAATTCATATTTCTTCGGGTTGCGCATGGAAAGCATGTATGCGGCTATGAAGAAGAACAAAGCGAATATCCCCCACGGTTCCACTAGCTGTTCTCCTGCTATGAATGTAGAAACCAACAGGGGCATAAGCGCGGTAAGCGATGCCCCGATAAGCGCGACATATTCGTTGTATTCGTAATAGATCAGTATGAAGACCACAAACACCAGGAGCGCAGCGGCAATTGGAGGATAGACACCCCCGACATAGCTCATCAGCGAGTTATCGAGCTGTGACGCGTTTGGACCGAGCGATTCCGATAGCGAGTACCAATAAGCCTCGACATACGGCACCAATGGCTCTATCCTGTGGTTTGTTCCGCCAACGGTTGCCGGCCATGCGGATGGGTCAAGCAACAGCTGCTGACCGTATGTCAATATGTACTTTGCGTCAATCATGTCGAAATATGGATCGAATTCGAAGAAGCTTGGGGCGACGCTTATGCTTTGCATGCGGTTTGCGAATACGGAAAGCATCAGCAAAAGCAGTATTGCCCATACCGCCCAGTGCACATTCCTCATTCCGGTCGTCCTGGTATGCGCCGGCTTTGGTTCATTGTGATGTGTTGACATTGCGCTGTTAAGGATTCCGCGCTCCTCCCTCTCATGGGCTTCCATGAGCTTTTGTTCGTCTATAGAGTGCTGCCTTGATATCCTGTCGAGGTCCTCTGTTGAAAGTCCCTTTGCAGCTGCAAGTTCGGATTCATGCCTCTTCTTGAGGTCCTCTTCTTCCTTCCTGTGGCTGTTTATTATGTCCATTCCGGCATTGAGCCTTGACAGTTCATGCCTTACCTCCTCAAGCTTTCCCTTGAACTCTGCCCTTTCCCTCGCTATTATTCCGGTTTCGCCACCGGTGAAAAGCAACTTCAATGGGCCGCTGGAGACTATGTCGCCCCATAAGCCCTTGAATGCGCCCCTCCATAGGCACAGCACTATGCCCACTATCGTGAGTATCAGCGCGTTTATCAGGTAAAGGCTGAGCGAAAACGAGAAGAAATGTATTGAATTCATGAAGTAGCTGTCGAACCATGTCAGCATTGGGGTCTCTATGAACCCGAATACAAAGCCGAAGATAAGTATTTCAAAAAGGCTCAATCCCGTCTTCCTTAGAAGGGCAAGCGCCAACAGGGTGCCTGGAATCATTATGGTAAAGAATGCCACAATGACTATCAGGGCTACATCAAACATTAGCTCACTTAAGCATTTAGTATTGCCTTCGGAATCTCTATTGGCTTCAATTCCCTGTCTGGGAACTTCGTTCCTGGAGGCACGATTCTGACTTTAACTCCGATGGCACCATACTTTGGATAAGATGTCGCTTCGGCCTCGCGCACAAGCTCTGTGACGTTTCCGGCCTTTGGTATGTAACCAATGCTCTTTCTTATCGTCTTTCCTCTTGCGCCCTTTGCAGCAAGCTTCCCGCTTGCTATTATCTCGGCGCCAAGCGCGCCGTTCTCTATAATTATCCTTAATGACATCTGCAATACTTTCCTCGCGTTGAGTCCGCGCTCGAACTTCTCGGCTATGTCCTTTGCGACAAGCAAAGGCTCTAGCATCTTGTTCTCAACTTCCATGACGTTTATCTGCGGATTCTCGACATTGAACCTCTTCTTTATGTCCTCGGTAAGCCTGTCTATCGTCTGTCCGCCTCTTCCTATGACCTTTCCAGGGCTCAGCACATAGACGGTGATCCTTGTAAGTATTGGTGTTTTCTGTATCTCTATCCTCGAATATCCAGCTCTTGTCAGCTCCTTTTGGAGATATCTGGATATCTTGAGCTTTATTATTGAATTTTCTATGAACTTTCTCTCTATAGTCATTGCTTCACCTTTTCTTCTGCCTTTGGCTGGACACTTGCTGGTTCTTTCTTCTCGGAAACGATCTCCTTCTTCTGTTCCTCCTTCTGCGCAGGAACTTGTTCTTTCTGTTCAACCTTGGTTATTATACCTTTCTTTTCATCCTTCTCTTTTCCCTTTTGCTCCTTCTCCTTCTTGTCCTTGCCCTTCTTGTTCTTTGCCTTTTCTTCAATCTTGACCTTTGGAGCGCTGCTCATCACGTACCTTACCCTGGATACCGTCGATTTCGCAAGCCTTTTTTCATTTAGTTCGGATATGCCTATCTCGACCTTTGCAAACTCCAGGTCTGATGCCCTTCTGGTCGCATATCCCATCATTCCGAGCGCAGTCGGGAAAAGCGCGCCCTTTGGCGGCATCCTCCTCGCTATGTTCGTCTTGTTGGCACATGCGTGCACGACATACATGCCATCAGGATCCATTCCCTTGTTCTCGGCATTGTTTATCGCATTTACGAGCACCTTCCTCACTATGTTTGCGCACTTGATCGGCCATCTTCCCTTTCTTCCGCCGAGTTCATGCCTTGCACCCATGTGCTTGTTGTGCTTTTTGTAAAGTATCGCCCTCTTTCCGGTCGAGGCCTCTTCCAGGATGACCCTGGCCACAGGCACGCTCATGTACCTTATAGAATCGCATACCGCCCCAAGGTCCTTGAAGCTTGCGTTGAGGTCTTTTGCATGAGCGAACACGACGCCTTCCTTGTTCTGGTTGAAAGAGTATTTCATAATATCATCATTTCATTACTTCACTGCCAGGAACTTGCTTCCCTTTGTCGCCCTTATTCCAGGAGCGGAATGCTGCACCCTCTTCGTTGTGAACGCATACTCCCCGAGCCTGTGGCCGAGCATGTATCCGGTTATCTCTATCGGGACAAATTCCTTTCCGTTGTGGACTTCGAACTTTATGCCTAGCCATGAAGGCAATATCACGGCCTCCCTTACGTGGGTCCTTATCGGCTTCTTGAAGCCGGACTTCCTCGCTTTCTCGACCTTTTCTATCAGGGCCTTGTAGGTTATGCTGTTCCTCTTTATGCTTCTCCTTTGCCTTGATTTTATCATCTTCAGGTAGTCCTCAAACTTCAGAGAAGACAATTCTGACTGGATTTTTCCTTTGAACGCGATTCTTTCTACCATTTTATCACATTACTTAACCTTTCTTCTTCCTTCCGACCCTCCTTGCCGCTATGTGACCTACCTTTCTTCCTGGAGGCGCATTCCTGCTCGTCATTGAGCTCTTACCCTTGTGGTGCTGCTTTCCTCCGAATGGGTGGTCTACAGGGCTCATCTTAACTCCACGGTTCTT
>JAMCZN010000009.1 GCA_023485505.1 Candidatus Martarchaeota archaeon
AGAAAACCTATGATGAACTGCAGCCTGTACGCCACCACGCCCTTCCATGCGTAAAGCTGCATTAGATAGAAAATCCGCACGCTCTCTGCAATCTCATTAAGCCTTTCCATTCAAACACCAACGGTATTGATTCTTTTCCTTGCGGCGGTCCAAACAAAGAACAGCACAGCAAACAATATCGCTATCCAAAACAGCCCTATTGGAAGTTGCGCTATTATGGCAGAAGTACTCAAAGTGCCGGTCATCGTCTCACCCGGCAGATTGTAGAAAAACTGGAACGGGAGAAGCTGCAGAATGCCGAATACGTTGCCTGGAAGCATTGACAAAGGAACGAAAGCGCCTGCAAAAAGGTCTACGGCCACTTCAACCATGCTGTATATTCCGGGCGAGTTTGGCATGAAGAATGATATGCACCCAAAAGAGGAGTATAGCGCAAATGAGATGGCAAATGCGATCAAAGCCTCAACGGCCAATAGCGCAACCTGCATCGCGCTGATATTGATGCCTATCGCAAAATATGCCACAACAAACAGGGGCACCCCGATTACCGCAAAATAGAAAGATACATCAGCTATCGCTTCAGCGAAATTGGAAGGCAGGTAGCCAAATGGCCTTACAAGATATCTTATTATCTGCCCATTAGTCACATCGTAGTCTATCATCCACATTAAGTCCTTCAATACAAATTTCCCTACTATCATCATCGTGAAATAGTACAGCACCAGATTGCTAAGCGAGTACGGGCCTATCGATGTTGTTCCGGTAGTATAATACGCCGCACCCCATACTATGGCCATTATGACCGGGAATGACAGGTTTGAGAGCACCATCAGTATGGTGTCTATCCTGTAAGCGGTGTGCCGCTTGAGCGAAATAGCCATGATTGAAATGCCCGAGTATATGCTCTGTGCGTTGTTGGACATTCATGCACCCTTTTTGGCTTGGTTGCCCTTCTTCTTCGACATGCTCGAATAGAACTTACCAAGCACATATGCAAGGTCTGGGGATGATACATTGTAATCCAGCACATCAGGGCTTGAAAGCAGCTCAGACACTATCTTTTTCTTCAGGTCCTTTGGATTTACCTCTAGTTTTATGTAATTGTCACGCTGGTCAACGACGTTCCACCTGCTCTTGAACGCGGCAGTAACGACACCCTCTGCAAAGTATATCTCTATCTGCTTCTTCTCTCCAAATGCCCTCTTTAGCTTCTCCTGTGGCCCGTCAAAAACCTTCTTTCCGTTATCAAGCATTATGACGCGTTGGCCAAGAGCCTCTATGTCATCAACTATGTGGGTTGAGAGTATCACGGTAGTGCCGTATCTCTTTTGCATGTCCAACACTGCCTTCCTAAGGCCTATGCTGGACCTCAGGTCAGTGCCTATTGTGGGCTCGTCAAGGAATATTATCTCAGGCATGTGCAGCACTGATGCTATGAAGTTGCACTTTATGCGCTCCCCCAATGACATGGTGCGGACCTGCCTCTTGTGCACATCTTCCAGGTTGAGTATTGACACCAGGTAGTCCAGCCTTTTCCTGTAGTCGCTGTCTTTTATCCTGTACAGCTTCTTGATGAACTCAAACGTGTCTATAGCGGGAAGGCTCCAATACAAGCTGTACTGCTTGCCAAAAACAACCCCTATCCTCCTGTCGAGTTCTATGCGGTTCTTCCATGGAACCATCCCCAATACGCTGACATTTCCTTTGTCCTCCTTGAGTATGCCGGTAAGGATCTTTATCATCGTTGACTTCCCGGCCCCATTTTCGCCAAGAAGGGCTACGAGCTCGCCCTTATCTACGGAAAAACTGACATTTTCTAAGGCTTTCTTGTAGAAATACTTGCGCCTAAGCGAAGCTAGGAATACCTTCTTTCCATGCATTGTAGAGTAAGACTTGAAGCCCTTGTACAGGCCGCTTACCTCTATGGCCTTGTTGCCTTCCATTTCGCTCAGCTGAATTCCTCAATAAATCCCTTTTTCTTTTCGTTTCTTGATTGCTTTGATGCAGTGCTATGGCTACTGCCATTTTTTCCTGATATTAGTGAGGTATCCAGATTATTATCTCTTTCCATTGCCAACATTGTTTGAGAATATGCCTTTGGATGAATCCGCTAATGAGAATAAAACAAAACCAAAAAACAATAACTTATTAAAACATACAATCAGATAGTAAAGCGCTAAAAGTGTCTCATAAGGTAATTCATTGAAATTCATTCATAAAGGGATAGATAAGGGACTCTTGGTAAGAGTATCAACGTTGGCATTGTTCATAGCGCTATCAATAGCAGGCATTGTCTTTTCAGCGTATCTTTTCTTCGTGGCAAACAGCCTTGCGGCTGTCGCGCTCGCCGGAGCTTTCACCGTGCTTACGGCAATGTCAAGCTTCTTCAACATATACGCATCGATCCTGTATTACAGGTCTTATCTTTACGGGGACTACTTCAAGAAAATGACCAGCAAACTGAAGCCATTGAATAAGCTTCCGACAGTCGCAATAGCGATTCCCGTATATAACGAGGAACCGGACATGGTGGAAAAAAGCGTAGCCACAATAGTAAAGATGAACTATCCAAAAAGCAAGCTCAAGATATACATGCTTGATGACTCTACGGACGCAAAAGCCAGAAATGAGCTCCAACGGATAGCTGCAGATTATAATATAGTATACATTCACAGGGACAACAGGAAGGGATTCAAGGCAGGAGCGCTCAACAACATGTTTAACTATTCCAAAGAGGAGTATATAGCGGTGTTCGATTCTGATGAACAGCTGGTAAACAGGAATTTCCTGTTGGAGATCCTACCTTACTTCCAGAAGGGAAATATCTCATACGTGCAAACGGAGAAGAGGTACAGGAAGGGCACTTTGTTCTCAGATTCAGTGGACATCTTCGATGCATTCTTCTTCAACTTCATACAGCCGGCAAGGGCGCTGAATAACACGGCAATATTTGCAGGTTCGTGTGGCGTGATAAGCAGAAAGGCGCTTGACAGGATAGGCGGCTTCCCGGAATACGTGATAGAGGACACATTCTTCAGCTTTGAATCGGACATGCACGGGTACAAGAGCCTTTATGTGCCAAAGGTATACGCCCTTGGAAAGCCGATAAAGACGTTTACAGAGCTCGCAAAGCAGCAGTGGAGATATAACTACGGAGATACGCAGTTCATGTCGTACTTCTTCAACAACAAAGGATACACGAAGATGTCGCCACTGTCAAAGATGGACTATTACGCACATGCGCTCGGTTTAAACTACCTATCGGTGGTCCTAATATTCTTCACACTCATATCAGTCGGGATAGTTTTCTCGGCGGTGCCGCTGGCACATATGGGGCTTGACCAATTCTTCGCGCAGAGCCAGGTCACAATGGACCTTGAATTGCTCGGATTCTCGGCATTCCTGTACCTCTTCTCCGTTTGCACGCTGCTTACAAGGCTTTATTTCAATTCATGGAAGAAGGGTTTCATGGTCTTCCTGCTCAACTACTCGCTTGCGATAGTCAGGGCCAGGGCGGCGCTCGCTTACCTTATAAACAAGAACCCAGCATTCCAGTGGAACAGGAAGAAATTCTCGCAGGGAAGCTCAAAGCTCTGGTATGCGCTGAAGAGGACAAGGACCGAGATCGCATTCGCACTGTTCATGTTCCTGTTCGCGTTCATGGCCTGGACACAGTCAAACATATCAGGCGGGCTGTGGCTCGGATGGTATGGCGTGCTCTATTCGCTGGCAACCGTGTTCATGAGGAAATACGGCTGAATGCACGAATATCCGCGGGCATCTTGCCTGACAAATAGGATTTTATACCGATTCTGCTATAGAGGTATGATATGATGATTTATATAAAAGTGCACGATTCACAAAACGGCACCCTCATTGCAATGTGCGACAGTGATATGATAAACAAGGTGCTTAAGGAGGGCGAAGTGGTAATCGACATAAAGAGTTACGGCTCTTTCTATAGCGGAAAGCTAGTAGATTCAAGGGAAGCTGCCAAAATAGTCAGAGGCACAAAAAACGTATTTTCTGCAAACATAATAGGAAAGGAGTCCATAGGTGTCGCGATAGATACGGGGCTTGTAAGGATGGTCAATGTGCTGCACGTAGATGGCGTGCCATATGCGCATTCATATAAGATCGCTTGATTTCTGTTCCGGTCGCCTCACTCCCGGTCCTCTTTCTCTTTCTTGAGCTTTATTATCGCTTGTGCGATATCGCCGTTTGAATCCGCAATCGCCTGCTTGACTAGCTCTTTGTTTGCCACGCCAGTTTGTTCCATTACGAGCTCTACGTCCTCATCCGTTATGTCAACCCCTACTTTCTTGAACCGCTCATGGACATCCCCGGCTATCTGGAAACTGAGCATGCCCTGGGCGCTTATCTGTGTCACCTGCGGCTTGTCTATAACTATCTCCTTGTCGCTGCACTCTATCACCACCCTTAGAGCATTTATGTCATCTGTCTTTATCCCCATCCTTGAAAGCATCTTCTTCATTGTCGCCGGATCCATGTTAGGCATCATCGTATCACTCTTCTTGGTTGATTTATACATTTATCTTATTATTTCTTTGCCACCGCCCATATTATACGTGTGAAACCGACGTCCTTCGAATCTTTCTTCAGTTTGCGGAACGAATGGACATGAGTCATATGGAAGCCCGCATTGCGGAGGGCAGGTACGTATAATGGAGCACAATCTATGGGTGCGGAAGTATAGTAAGGCTCATTGGGGCTTTCACCAGGTACCCTCTCTTCCCAATTCATCATGAGCAAAGTTCCATCTTTCTTGAGATGTTTATATGCATTTTCTACAGCCTTCTGAAATCTTTTTGCAGTTCCAAGACAACCAAAACACCCAATTTGCATAGCAGAATCGAATTTTCCAACTCTAAGATTTTTTGTAACATCGCCAATCATATATTTTATCTTTGGATTTTTGTTGATATTGGAAAGTTCGTGATTTTTGTACGCGAGCGCCCGGCCGATTATCTTTTTCATCTGCGGAGAATTTTTCTTTCCGAAATCTATATTTGCTTTTAAGCTATCGACCGCCACTACTTCTTCCGCTTCCGGATAAAATACGCTTAATATAGGTTCGGTGGGCCCGCAACCGAGATCGAGGACTCGCTTGCCCTTCACGTATTTGAATATCAGTTTACCCACAAATTCATCTTCGGCATTACCGTCAAATAAATAGGCATTCAGAGCATAGTCCCGGATGTACTTTTGAAGTTCCATTTCGTCATCTCCTGATTGCAAAAAGGGTTAACTCCATCCTGTTGTGCGGGAGTTTCTTGAGCTTTATGGAGCCGTATTTTTCGGATAATAATTCCTTTGCTTCCCTTATGTGCTTTGCTGCTTTTCTGTCTACGATCTTTACGGTTAATACTAGATAGGCCCCTTTATTAAGTTTATCGGCGAACTTGTTTGCAAGTTCTGCGCTTTTTGAAGGATATATGTTTGCATCAATCAAAAGGGCATCGAAGCGTATGTTCCTGAATGCGCCTAGCTCTATATCCTGAGCCCCCTTGTTTATATGTACCACGTTCTTCATGTTGAGTTTTTCATAATAAAGCGGAGCAGGGTCAACAGCAAGGACCTTGGCGCCAAGCCTTGACACGTAATTTGTCCAGCCACCAGGGGCTGCCCCTATGTCAAGAACCAACTTTAGCCTTTTTTTATCAATATCAAAGGCATCAAACGCCTCCTCGATCTTGAATTCTGCCCTGTTGATGAGGGCTTTCCGGTGTCTTTTCCTGAATTCATCAAGCGAATCTTTGATAAGCGCTCCCTTTTTGGCAATGCACACAAATGCATTGTCTGCTGCAAGAACAATGTATACCATGATGGAAGGATTTCCCAGGTCAGCCGTAAATCCTAGTTTCTCCAGTTCCTGACCTATCTTGACCTCTATGGACTTCGCATTCTCTTTCGAAACGGAATTCACGTTCAGTGCCTCTATCTTAAAGCTTATGTTCTTTTTGAGCTTTTTCTTCAGGCACCTTACTATTTCATCATAGTCCCCATGCTTGAATTTAAGTATGGAGGATACTGGCAATATGTTGGATATGAATGTCGGTTGAATCGTCTTGCCCTTAAGCTTAAGAGATTTTGAAGAGCTTAGCATTATGATTGAATTGCCAAGGTCGTACTTTCCCCCTTTTTCCAAAGAGATGGCAGCGTCTTTTCCGTATTTATCCAGCTCTTCCAGTCCCTCTTTCCTAAACCTGTTATCTACAAATAGTAAATATCTCATAAAGCGTTACACTGAGTTGGAGTTTGATTGGTTCTTTCGCACTACCACCACCATGTTTGGCGTGTTTGAGATTTGATTGGCCTGCAAGGCGGACACCTGCGCGTACGATACCATCCAACGCGTGCAATTGTCCGTAAATCCATTCTTCGTGCTGCTTGCGATTACATCGACCACGGTATTTGTGCCAGGATTAAGCGTATTGTTGTTCGGATATCCGAATTCATCCTTTTGGCCGCTTGGAAGAAGGCAGTAGACATAGTTAATATGTATGGGATACGAGAGGGTATTGTTTATGTAACCGACACCGCTTTGTGAGATCACGTTGTAGTTCATGTAAACCAGCGGTTGCTTTTGGTCATACGATGCGCTCACTTCCAATATCACCATTGCCGCTGCAATTATGATTATGGCATATATTACCAGAACCATCCTTTTGTGCCTGACCTTCGCCATACTACCCACTACTTTTTCTTTGGTATAACTGATTTGGTATTCACCCTTATAAATGTTTAGTCTAGACAGATAATGGATTCGCCAGAGTGGACTTATGCACGAGACATTATCCAATAAAAGGGCTTGGGAGAGAGGGATGGCGCACCTTAAGCGCAGGGACAAGGTGCTTGCTTCACTGATAGCAAAATATGATCCGCCGATGGTCACACTGAGAAAAAATTATTACGAATCGATAATAGAAGCGATAATTTATCAGCAGATATCCGGAAAGGCAGGAGCTGCGATAATGAAAAGGTTCAAAACGCTTTACAACGGAAGGCTCCCGAATCCAAAGCGCTTTTTGGAAACAGATGAGAAGCTAGTAAGGAGCAGCGGAGTCTCACCGCAGAAATACACATATCTGAAGGACCTTTGCATGCGTATAGAAAACGGTGAACTTGAGCTCAAGAAGTTTGAAGCCATGGACGACGAGGACGTAATAAGCGAACTTGACGATGTGAGGGGCATAGGCAGATGGACATCCGAGATGTTCCTTATTTTCACGCTGGGAAGGATAGACGTGGTGCCAAACGACGATCTTGGGATAAAGAAGGCCATAAAGAGGGAATACAAGCTGCGGGAGCTTCCTGGAAAAGAGAAGTTCACAAAGCTTTCAAAGGTATGGAGCCCTTATGGCACCATTGCTTCGCTTTATCTTTGGAGGAGCCTTGACGGAGAAAACGGAGGGTGGGCTTAGACAAACATCAGTTGGAAGAGTTCTTCGGCGTGCTTCCTGCCGTTACGTTTCCTTTGCTTTTCCATCATCCGTTGGGTGTTACGTGGGGCATTTTCCGGTATCCGTGCTGTTATGGACGAATATCGTTACGTTTGGATTGCTTTTTACAGCGACAAGCTGATACTCGCTGCCATCACATGCGTAACCTATCGTATTGCCCACATACAGCGTAGCCGGATAGCCCTGTATCCTTGCAACTGGATATTCATAGTACAAAAGCCCATAAACCGAATCGTTGCTTGCATTGATGGTCTCGACATAGAAATTGCTTATTTGCTGACCAACGTAGACCCCGCAATAAACGCTGCAGTTGGAAATGTTGTTAACCACGTTTCCGCCAGGCGGCTCCCAGCCGCGGTATGTGCTTGATGAATAGTAATTGTAGATTATGCCATACGCAGTAAGCGCACCGAATGCCACTATCATTGCCATGATAAGTGATCCGCGCAATGACACTTTCATAATCATATAGGAAACAGGAGTTATTTAAAAGTAGTCAAAGCGTTCGGCATCTTTCAAGCCATCTGTTCCAGTTTTGCTATCCTCTCCTCGATAGGAGGATGCGTCGAGAATATCCTAAGAGCGCTGCTCTTCTTGAACGGGTTTGAGAAATATAGCGAAGATGTTATCTCGTTTGCATGCCTTACCGGCGGCACCTTTGGATTTTGCTCATACTGCTGTATCTTCCTGAGCGCATTTGCAAGTGATTTTGGATTCTCTATTATCCTTGCCCCATTCGCGTCTGCCATGTATTCCCTTCTTCTGGATATTGCCAGCCTCATGAGAAGCGCTATGAACGGAGCGATTATTCCGGCAACAAGCCCGACAAGCAAAAGCATGCCGCCGTTCCTGTTGTTCCCTATACCTCCAAAGAACAGTATGTTTCTCATGAACGCAGATACGAGGCCTATAGCACCCGCAAAGACAACGGCAAGCATCATGAACTGTATGTCGTTATGGGCCACGTGCGACATCTCATGAGCAAGCACGCCCTTGAGCTCGTCGTCATCCATTATGGCCAGGAGGCCGGTAGTAACCGCAACCGAAGACGCCTTCCTGCTTTTTCCGGTAGCGAAAGCGTTTGGGCTCTGGTCGTTTATTAGGTACACCTTCGGCATCTGTATGCCGTTCTCTGAAGACAGCCTCCCTATTATTTCATAGAGCTTTGGATATTGTTTCCTGTCTGCGGGCTTTGCCCTTGAAACGGCAAGCACTATCCTGTCACCGGTGAAGTACGTAAATGCGGCGTAAGCGACCACTATCCCCGCGCCAATCACCAAAGCATATGGTCCTGCGCCAAAGTAAAGCATAAACATGTATATTATGGCAAATGAGAGCGCTCCGAAAGCTAACATCAATAGTATTGATTTTATCTTGTTTCTCTGGATTTCATGTGTGAAGCTCGTCATTTTACTACCGCGTATTTTCTTACATAGACTTATAAGTCGTATTGATGCTTAAACATTCAAAACTAAAAATATTTCTTGACATTTCGTATATCTCAAGGGATAAGTGATTTCAAATCGAGCATTAGCTGCGCAGTCTGCGTTGCAACGTGTTCATCGTCAATTTCCGCAATTACGCTTGGAGTGCTATTATGCTTTGATTTTATTCTTGATCCGAATACGGTTGAACTCAATTCGAAATTAGCATGTTGGCCCGTATTTATGCCGTTGCTGGAAGGCTTCGCTTCATTTTCTGATGATTGTACCTCCGTGTTTTTTCTCCGCAGATGGTCAAATAATCCAAATGATTTCTTCTTCTCTTTCCTGTAACTCGGCAGTCTCTGTTGTTTAATAAGCTCGCGCGCGGGCTTGAAATTGACGCTGTCTCCATTAAATTGGAAGTTTATGCTTAGCATCTCGTCATTGAAGAATGACTCTGGAGACAGGCTCAACTTCAACGTAACCTCGATATTCGTGTCGCTTCTCAACTTCCCTATTACATACGTCTCCCCTACATCCATCATCAAGTCGGTATGCCTTATTGCCAACATCGGACGGACATATTTTGTAAATATAACGGCGAAATCACTTCCGACTTCACTGCTGTTGCTTATGCTTTCAATAGCTTCTTCTACGCCTATTATTCTCCCGTATTTCTCCTGTTCCAGCTGCACCTTCTCGAATTCGTACGCCCTGAGCACGCTGCGGATTGCAGGGGTGGCGGATATATTGCCGGCACTTACCTCCTCGCTTATTTCAGATTTGTCTATGTTAACCCCGTGTGAAATCAAATCGGAAAGAATATTATCCAGGGAAAAAGGAATCATGCACATTATCTTATCCCTCTTATCGCCAATTTGGCTGTTTATCTCGCTTGCGCCGCTGCCATAGCTAGGGAACCCATGGTTATAACTTGCGAATATTGCATTTGTAATAGTGCCCTGGTTAATCTCTGGAATAAGTTCCAGGATCTTCATTGCCCTGTATAGCTGGATAAGCCTTGTAAATAGGTAATGCTCGGGTATTGATATCTTGCCATGCTCATCCATCAATCCCAATTCCAGTGTAGGGACAAGGTTTCCTTTGACTACGATTACGGGCGTTACCTTCTCGTATTGGCCATCGACCTGCTTGACGCTTGTTGCTCCCTTTATTATGATTCTGCCTTCCTCAGCCCGCCTTTCGCCTTTTTCCGCATTCCGAGCCATTGTTATCGGATAAATAGATG
>JAMCZN010000028.1 GCA_023485505.1 Candidatus Martarchaeota archaeon
ACAGAATAAACGTTTTGTCACATTATTTTCAAATCAGGGCTTTGTTGAATAAGTCCAATTCTGTTGATTAAGTCTGTATTTTGTTGATAAAGTCGTTTATTCTGTATAGTATAGATTATTTGAGTTTGATGTACTTTCTTTCAAAAACCTCTGAAACGGTATAGAATGAATCCTTTGCTATTGCTATGAGCCTTTTTCTCCCATCGTCACTATAGTAATCGGGGTTATTAAATAAGTCGCTATGAAACAATTTGTTTCTCTTACTTTGTAGAAGACTTATCTTTTCTTTCTCTCTTTCTGTAAAAATACCACATTTCTTGAGATACTCCCACTTCTCATTAAAACCCAGCTTACTAATAAATTCTCTACCTTTTCTATCGTCATTTTCTAATTTGAACTGCTTTACCATAAATTGATCAATCATATACTCAGTATATGCCCAACTAACGAGAACGATCTCACCGAAGTTCTTTTCTACTATTAGACGAGCGAATGTGTCTTGAACAGTATTAAAGCTAGTTATAAACGTCCTGTCTGATTCTTTTGACATATCTAAAGTTCGTAAAGAAAAGAATATACAACTTGCTCATTGATGCCCTTTCCTCCAGCCCACTTCCCGCTAATGCAGGAGGGACTATCTGCCGATAGTTGCTTTGTGTCCTGCTTCTTGTCTTGCGCTTACATGGTTCTTTTTATATCATATAAACTTGGCCCCCTTATTTGTGATGATTACGTCGTCCTCTATCCTTACTCCGCCGAAGCCCTTAACGTATATGCCGGGTTCATCGCTTACAACCATGCCCGGCTCCAGCCTTTCGTTGTTTCCGGGTGCCAGCACCGGACCCATGTCGTGCACTTCAAGGCCTATGGGATGCCCGAGTGTATGTATGAATGTCCCCTTGTACTTGCCGTTCTTTGCGGTGTCTATGTGTTTTGCCGCAGCGATATGTGGTGCGCTTGCCTTTACGCCCGGACCCATCTTCTCGAGCGCAAGCTCCTGGGCTTCCTTTACTATGTCATATATCTCTGACATCCGTTTGTATTTTGCGCTTGCCCTCTCCGGTTTGAATATGAAAGTCCGGGTAAGATCGGAGCAGTAAGCGTTATACTTGGCTCCGCAGTCTATCAGTACATAACTGTTCCTCTTCAGTTTTATGTCCATAGGCGCATGATGAGGGGCTGCGGATGTCTCGCCAAAGCATACGATCGACTGGAATGACGGTCCGTTTCCGCCGTTCTTGAACATTAACAGGTCCAGCTCATCCGCTATCTGCCTTTCAGTTGCGCCTTCCTTAAGCTGCGCCTCTATCTCAGCAAGCGCCTTCTTCGCAACTGCGACCGCCTTTCTTATATTGTATATCTCGCTTTCATCCTTAACGGACCTTGCCTTTTCCAGGGCATCGCTGATATCAACAAACTGTTTGGCTTTGGAGAGCCTTTTTAGGTTCTCGTACGTCTTGTATGGCAGGAATCTCGCATTGACGCCAACGACCTTTCCCTCCAGGTTTTTCTTTAGGAAGTTCACAAAATCGTCGCTAGTGTCGAACTGCGACACATCCATTTCCTTTGGCCTTGCCCTCTTTGCAGTATCGTAATCCAAAGGGCTCGCAGAAAGGCGCACCTTATTTCGCGTCGCCACCAGCTGCGTCACCTCAAAGACGCCCCTTGAGAACCCGGTCAGATAAAGAAAGTTCGTGTCTATAATCTTTGTATTGGATATGAGCGCAATGTCCACGTCTGAATTTTCAAATACCCTTCTCAACCTCTTTGATACGCTTGTCATAAACTCAACAAACCTTATTACCACCAAGCTTTTAATATCCTTTTTGAGCAAACACTTACTATGTCGGCAGGTACGGTCGTAGGAATAGTCACACTAATAGTAGTATTGGGGATACTGTTCATAATAATTGACAACCTTCCAGCGTCAAACACCATTATAACGAATATCTTCAATTCCACCACCAGCGTGCAACAAAACCTCTCTTATCCATCTACAACGATAGGGCAGCAGAATATACCGCAGAGCCAGGTGATTAATTACACCCTAAAGGCCATTAACCAGGACAGGCATAAATTCGGGCTTAAAAACGTCACCTATTCGAACATAACATCGGGGCAACAGCACTCTGAAAGCATGCTCCAGAACGATTACTTCGCCCACTGGGACGTATTTGGCTTGAAGCCATACATGAGATACACCCTAGTCGGAGGCAGGGGAGCGGTAAGCGAAAACGTAGCCTATATCTACAAGAGCAACGGCATAAATGTTTACAATTCAATATCAAGCATGGAATACAGCATGATGTATAATGACTCGGCATGCTGCAACAACGGCCACAGGTTCAACATACTAGACCCAAACCACAACCAGGTAAGCATAGGGGTGGCATATAACAGCACTACCATATACCTTACGGAGGACTTCATAGACAACTATATCTCATGGTTCTATGGCACTCCAAGCTATGGGAACAATGGAGACGCATCATTGAAGGGCACCATTCAAAGCGGATATCATTTGCTTGACGTAGAGGTAGGGTACGATTCGCCTGTCCAAAACATGACGAAATCGCAGCTTGATGCCCTGGGTTCATATGGTTATGGGACAGCAGTGGCAGGCATAGGCTATACCATAAACGGAAGAAGGTACTACTTCCCCGGCCTTGAAACCTTGAACGCAACGACCTACACAACAAGCGGCCAGAACTTTGATGTAGAGTTCAACATGAATGGCCTGATAAAGAACTATTCCGCGGGGGAGTATACGATATTCGTATGGCTCACGAATAGCACAGGCTCAAGCGTAAGCTCCTGTTCCACTTATCCTGACGGAGGCCAGTACTGCAACGACTTCGTTGGCTCAACATACACAATATTCATAAACAGCAACGGCCAGCAATACACCCCATCGCACGTATGATTCAGTATTGGAACAATGCCCTAAGCGGGGGTATTCCGAATGTTTTTTATATATTGAATCCCCCTTATTATCGTGGTTCTATGGGAGGGAAGAAAAACGCAACAGTAATGAGCAACTGCAGCTATAACGTACACAAGCAGCTCGTCAAAAGGATGCAGTTCCTTTGGCATGCGGAACGATACATAAAGGAGTCGCAGAAGGATGGACATGCGAAGTGCGCGGCAATGTGGAAAAGGATAGTCGCAAATGAGCATGAGAATGTAAGGCTGCTCCAGGAAGCAGTGAAAAGAGACAGGACAAACGAAATGTAATTATTTTCAGTCATTGCAACCCAAAGTTGCAGACAGGCTTAATAAATCTTAGTACAGGAGTCATACTATGGATCCGGAAAGAAACGCGCGCATCGCTGTCCCATTGGCAATATTGCTGATGGGTTCACTCATGTTACTTGGGGGTTCGCTCTACATAACAAAGACGTTGTCGATATTCTATGGAATAGGCGTTGGCGCAACCATAGAGAGCCTCACTTACAACGCCCCTTTGGCGCCATTGCTGCAATCAAGCGCCGTGAATCTTACCGAACTGCATACAGGCATAATAGAATCGTATGTCGGCTTCGTGGTGGCCCTCATACTGGTGGGAGCCTCGTTTCTGATGCTGCTCAGAAGGTATGACAGGGGAACGCTTGGAAGCGCAAAAAGGTATTCCACACTGCATTCGGCATTTTCCATCGTTTACGTGCTGCTTTTCTACCTTTTGTATTCCAGTTACAGCTCGTTTTTCCTGAACGAATACATGTTCATCCTATATGTGGGGATGGGCTTGTGCATCGCAGTAGACCTTTACCTTGAATACGCGGTAAGAACCCCGGCAGCAAGGAAAGCGCATGCAAAAACCTCTTTCAGCATAGATCCATCAAAGCCGTTTTCCAACATGGTGATGCTCCAGGAGGAGCTTTTCCCAAAGATGTCCGGCTATCTGAGGATAGTCGACAAACATTTCAATTCGGCGGCGCTGACAAATTTCCATAGAGTGGTGGACAACAGCATGACTAATTTCACCAAGATAACCATATTGACTTCAAGCGAGATGCTTGATTCGTCGTTTGAGAACAATATCTTCGATCTAAAGAACGAGTTGGACTCTTCTGGGATAGCGCTTGAGATAAAGATCATGGAAGGGAAGGATTCAACGGAACAGCACGAAAGGATACTGATGGATGACAGAGTCGCATACAAGATACCTCCGTTCAACATCATAAACAAGAAAAGCGAGCACATAACCAAAATAAACTTCGATGATGCTAACAAAAGGTTCGGTTATCTGTATGGGAGGGCGATAAAACTCGACAACTACATAGTTAAAAGGGGAAGGGACAACGACACGCACCTGGGCGTTGGCAATCAAAATAAGGACAAAACAACCGGAGACGTGCCAAAATGAGGGAATTCCTGCTTTATTCTAGGACCGGAAGGACAGACGCAAACTTCAAAAACCTGGTTGATGGGGGCAGGCTTGATATAGTATACCAATGCACGCTTATGGCCATATTCAAGTCTGCGGCACACAGGCATGATGCCGTATTCCATGCGATATTGAATGGCGCTCCAAATCCCCCATTGAAGCTCAGCATAAATGGAAACGACTTAAGGGACGCGAGGATAGACGAAAGAAGCTGGGAATCGATCCTGAGAAACGTGCTCAGCGGAGGTGCGCATCCGGGCATAGAGACTGCCAAGATATCTTTGCAGAGGTTCATCGAAGATAAGCACAGGGAGGGCTACAAGATATACGTACTCAGCGACGAGGGAGAGCCAATCGCCTCGCAGGACTTGTCTGGCGACATCCTTTTCGTCATAGGAGACCACGTTGGCCTGCCAAAGAAGGACGAGGGCTTTGTGCTCAGATACGGAAAGGCAGTTTCCTTAGGAAGGGAAAAGTACCTCGCCGCGAGCTGCATAGACATAGTGAACTACACACTCGATACAAAGGTATAGTCTTAAGCCCAATAGGCATATTAATGCAAACTGCAAAATCGCCGTGGTGAAACTATGGTTGTCTTTACGGTTCCTTGTGAAATAGCGCATGGACAGTTTTCTAATGAGTATTCCATAAGGATAAGGGATGTTGACGGTTCATGGCCAGCGACTCTGGTGCAAAAGGAGGAGGTCATGGCATCAAGTGAACCGGGAGATGGTAAATTAGTGGGAGGCCGCGTCATAGTTGACGTCGTCAAGATAGACGGGAAAAACGCAATAATAAGGCCGAGGGATGGCGGCGGCATGTTTGATAGGGCGTGCGTTACCGTGCCAACAAACGTATTACGCAAGGAAAAGTAATTGCTTCGCTAGGTCCTTAGTTTAAGAAAAAAAGATAAAAAAAATATTAAAATTACTTTGAGTACTGTCTTGCAATAGGTCCTATGAAAGGTATCTCCACGTCCTTTCCGCTGCTGTATGCCTGGTAGCCAACGTAGAGCCCGTATAACCAAAGCAATAACCCTATTAGCCAGCCAAGGAACGCAAGTGGGAAGAATACAAATACCAATACGAAGTCGAGTATCAGGGTTATTATGAACCCACCTATACCGAGCAGTATGGCTTGCATTGCATGGAACTTCAGCCTTTTGTTCTTCTGACCTTCCGTTATATAAACAAAGACCCCTGAAAGCCACGTGAGTACATACGCTATTAGGAACCAGATGTTGTCTGAACCCCCAGTACGCTGGGTTTTTTGCTGCGGTGGATCAGCCGATTGCGGCTGCTGATTAGCCTGTTTTGTCTGTTGTGCCATATAATCATTAATCTATCATTTGGCAAGGTTTAAATTCGTTTTCATAGGTGCAACGCTTAAAAAGCCCCAGGTCGTTATCTATGGGTGGCTGGATTTGGAGTGCTCAATAAGGCAAAATCGAGTATAAGCACGTTTAAAGAGAGAGGGAAGGACGCGCAGATAGGGAGGCTTGCTTCGGATACCGACAAAGCCAATGCCGAACTGACCAGATTGTTGACGGACATGGGCATAAAGGCAAGGGAGGACAGTTTGGACATGTATTTCAAGGCGCTTGGCATAAGACCGACCAAAGACAAAAGGGTCATACGTGGCGCCTATCTGAAGCAGATAAAGCTGTACCACCCCGACATAAGCAGCAAGCGCGACGCTGCTGAGAAATCGATGGCGATAAACGAGGCGTACCACGTGCTTACGGGCAAAGATGTAAAGATAGAGCTCTTCATTGGCGACAATAACAAAATAGACGAGAATACAAAAATAAGGCTGGAGAACATGCTCGTAGAGACTTATACCAAGGAAAGGGACAGGGACTACAAGAAACTAATAGGCACGGTGGGCACGGTCCCGGTGGATTACAACTTCCTCATTGACGAGGTAAACGGGTTCACGAGGTGGAAGGGCAGATTTGACAGGGCAGTATCCCTCTCTTTTGGCGGCTTTTTTTCACTTGAAAGGACCATAGACGGCCTTGGTGCAAGGGCAGAAAAACTTGCCAGAAACGAGTCGAAATACGAAAGGCTCTCCGCATTGAATGAAACAACGGAAAGGATATCTGAGCTCAAGGGCAACTACAAAACAGTACGGCGCGTAATCGATGGTATAGTAAACGACGTAAAGAGCAGGGTTGAATCCATGGAGAACAAGGCAAAGGAGGAGCTTATGCGTTCAGTAAGGCGCCGCTGATCGGCATCACACGGGTTGCGTGACAACTATTGCGGCTGCGCTCGGCACGCTTATCATATTTGCGATAACGTAATTGGAGGTATATATCACATCCACCGAAACGCCATTCGTTACGAATGCCTCATTGCCATTCACGGAAAACGCTATGTCTTCCGGGCTGCCAACGCTGAAAGTTGCTGCAACCGAATATGGACTGTAAGTGTTCAGAACCACGACATTTCCGGAACCGCTGACCCATGCCTGCGTTCCGGATGGATTTATTGCGACAAATTGCGGGTTTGACGCCAGGTTCCCTATAAATGTGGTGCCAAGCACGCTATAGGTGGTCGTGCTTATGACGCTGACCGAACCGGAGCCGGAAACGCCCGAATTTACGACAAATGCCTCATTTCCAGAAGGGGTTATTGCTATATCGGACGGGCCCTGGCCCACGTTAATGGTATCCAGCAATGTCATCTTCTCAAGATCCAATACGCTTACCTGGTTAGTGCTGAAATCCGTGACGAATGCTCTTGTGCTGTCAGGAGTCACCGCCACCAATTCCGGAGATGACGCGGGACTCGTGGATATGCTGCCGACTATGCCATAATTGGCAGCATTGACAACAACTACATTCTCGCCTTGGGTATTTGCGACAATAACGTATTTGCCGTTTGGAGTAACGGCAAGGCCGTAAGCGTATGGGATGGGTATCGAATTTACTGCCATAGTATTGGAGATATCGAACGTGCTAAGGACGCCGCTTCCGGCAACGCCGGTCGCCGTCGAGGCATATATCTTGGTGCCATCCGGGCTTATGGCAATGCCCATCGGTGAATGCGGGGATATAATCACAGTATTAGCTATGACATTATTTGCCACGTATATCGAGGTGATGGCGCCATAATCGAATCCGAAACTGCCAACAATAACGTATTCGCCGGGGGTTGGGGTCATCAGGTATGGGGCTTCTGAATGCCCTACGTAATGCCCAAGTATGGTCTGGCCCTGCGGATTGGAGCATTCGCCGGAATTTATATAGTTTGACGAAAGGGCGCAGTTGGATATTCCCAGATACATGCTTCCGGAAAAGAGTTGGCCATAGCTTGTCGAAACTGGCATGCTGCCATAGCACAGTATTGACCCGCCAGCAGCCACGTATTGCGGAGCGCATGTTGACACGGTGTAATTGTTGTTCAGTATGCTCACGACAAGGGTTGGGTTTTCTATCGGGTACTGCTGCATGTTGGTGATGTTTATGGCGAACGTGGTGGTCTGTGATGCAGTATTGCTGCCGAGGACGAAATCATTGCATTTTACTATGCTTGTTGTGAATGAACATGCGTTGGAAGCGGCGCCGGATGGAACGGTTATGAACAACAGTATCATCGCTATGGCGATGACTATTATGAGCAATGCCCATCCATAGGTAGCAAGGTACTCTATGGCAGACTGGGCACGCATATTTCTCATTGGCACACCAATAGATAAAGTTGGCTGGTTTATGAGATAGGAAATCGCAGCATTAAAAACCTTCTTACATTTCAATCCATTACCGCGCTTGGCATTTAATGCAGTGCATCTATTACTGCGGTCAAGCTTCGCCGCATCGGCCCCTTATGAACGGCACGGCCTTGAAGACCTTCCTTTCTTCGTAATTAAATAGATACAAGGAAATAGGAACATGCAAACTTACGCAGCGGTGAACTCTGATTCCTTTATCAGGCCCTTCCTGAACGTACCTGTCCATGATGCCACGAATGAGGCGATCACAGCGATGATTATGTTTAGTGTCACAGATACCAGGCCTATGTAAATCGCCCCCCATGGCGAAGCGGTATTTGATATGGCAAGACCTCCCGACGGGTTAGCCAGTATGACAAGGTATATGCCCGATGCCATCCCAACGATCCATCCGAGAAGCACGCCCTTCCAATCAAGCCTGCGCGTAAATAGCCCCATGAACACCGCAGGGAGTATCTGAAGTATGATTATTCCGCCAAGCAACTGAAGCTGTATGGCGTATGTGAGAGGTGCGAGGAAGACAAAGCCGAGCGCTATGAACTTCAGCGCGGCGGAGACCCACTTCGCAAGCCTGGTCTCATTTATCGGTTTCATCTTCGGTTTGAACTCCTTTACTATGTTACGCGATACGAGATTCGCCCCGGCTATCGCCATGAGCGCAGCGGGAACCATCCCGCCCACGAACACGCCAAGCAGGCATATGCCTGCAAGCCATCCGGGCAGGAGCGTTACTATCAGGGCAGGCACCGTGAGCAGGCCGTTGCCTGTGCTCTGCACTATTGCAAGAGCAGGCTGTACTGCATACACCAGTATGCCGAATAGCGCAAGGAAGGCGAGACCGATGGAGTAAATAGGCAACGCGGCAAGGCTCCTCCTAAGGGTCTTCTTGCTGTCTGCCGAAAGGCTGCCGTTGATGATGTGCGGATAAAGATAAAGGGCAAACGCGCTTCCCACAAAGAGGGTGAAGAATCCAGGTATTGACGAGGACGGCAGTGTCGAATATGGAAGAGACGCTGCGGCGCCTTTAGCCGCCGCAAGATTGGAGAACGCGGAACCGAACCCGCCGTATGCGGTAACGCCCACGATTATCACCACTATCACGGTGAGGAATATCAATATATCCTTGAATATCGAGCCGAGCGTTACGCCGCGAAGCCCGCTAGTAAATGTAGTAGCTGCAAGCACTATGAATGATATCACAAGAGCTATCTCCGAGACCATGGTGGCGTTTGCGGTCCCATAAAGTATTATGGTAAGCACCGCTTGCATTCCTGCGATTTGCAGCGCTATATACGGAAGTATTGCCACTATTCCGGTTATTGCGACAACTATTGACAGGAGCCTGCTGTTGAACCTGTCACGGACAAAGTCCGAAGCGGTCACATATCCGCGCTTCCTGGCGACGCTCCATAGCCTTGGCATCGTAAGCAATGCGATGGCGAATACGATGGCGACATAAGGGACGGCAAAGAACGCAGCAGACCCTTTCGCATATGCAAGGGAGGGAACGGCTACGAACGTATAAGCTGTGAACACGTCAGCGCCAAGCAGGAACCATGCGAGCCACGGCCCGAGCCTGCGGCCGGCGAGGCCCCATTCGGAAAGGAGGTTTAGGTTGCCCTTCCTGAACCTGCTCCCGTAGTACGCTATGAACGAAAACGCTATGAAAAGGATGATGAATAACACAATTCCATAAATGTCGAGAAGCATCGTTTCACCTATTTCATATCAATAAGGACAGCAGCGATCAGGAATAGGACCGCGCTAATCGGCAGCATCACGATCTGGAACCAGTAGAAGAATGGGAGTCCGCCCAGCACAGGGTTGACAACATTGTAAAATGGAACATTGAAGTAGACAGCAAAAGGGATTAGTAGGAGTATCGCAGCGATTATGTCCTTTGGTTTGATACCGGCCATGCGATTGCCTGTTAATTTAACATAAAAAAGA
>JAMCZN010000011.1 GCA_023485505.1 Candidatus Martarchaeota archaeon
TCTATGTCTATCTTCATCATTCCGTCATTTATATGGTAAGTGTTTACCATGTCTTCTATCGTCATGAGCTTTATCTGCATGCCTCCGCTGTTTTCCGTTTCGTCAATCCTTCTTCCTCCCTCGTCGCTTTCGTTTAGGCTTGCGCTGCCCGGCCTTGCAGCTATTCCAGCGTTGAACAGGGTCACTTTCTTTTCAAAACCGTTGTCGCTTATATTCCTCTTGCCCTCCAGGTACAGTTTCGTGAACGGCTCAAATGCGTAAACGTGCTCTGCGCCGGCAGCCGCATAAAACATCGTAGTATCACATACAAACGCGCCTATGTCCAGCACTTTTCTTCCCTTCACTGTTTTCGCATAACCCAACTTTTCCCTGTCCGATATGTCGCCTATTATGTACGCGGCATATTCAAGGTTAAGCTTGAACCTCCTTCCCATTAGCGTGGCAGTTACCGTATCGTCGCTTGCCTCGATGTCGCATCTTTTTATCGTATCGTTCGAAAGCGCCATGAAGTGCGATATCGCTATGGCCCTATTGAGGTTATTCTTATCTACCTTAATCTGTCTGCCATTCGTATATGTTAGCGTCGACTTCTTGATCAGCCCCTTTGCGATGAACGGCACCTTCCACCAGTCCTTCATGGTCTTTCTCAATGGTTTTATGTAGTGCGTAACTGAGAAGAGCGTTGTGCCTACGACTATTACCGGAAATCCTATTATCAGCTTTGCCTTGTCCCTCGCGCTAAGATTTTCAAGAAGTATTTTGAACACAATATCACCATAACATGCTTTTCATATCGCCGACAATCGTCTGGTAGGCCTCGCACGCCGTCCAGTTGTCCGGTTCCTTGCCCTCTTTTATGAGCTTCCTTACGTCGTTTGCACCATCGCTATTCCATATCTGGTCAAGCTTAAAGCCCGTATCCCTAATGTTGCCCATCCTCCGTTGCCACATTACCGACGGATAAATGTTGCCATAGCTGTCCATGAACAGCGACGCGTCAAGACTCCTGCTTTTCATCGGCATTTTTCCCGTATTGATGTATCTAATCAGGTTCTTTAGGAATGAAGACTCTATCTTCGCTTCAACTCCAAGCGTGAAGCTGAACTGCTTTTCCCTCTTTTCCATAAGTTCGATCAGCTCCTGTGCTATTATTCCCCTGTCCGCCACAAAGTCCTCCTTTGTATTGTTGTAATATTCTGAGATTTGCCCTACGTTTACATGGAAATCGTTGTATGTTATTGCCGGAATCTCCTTTTTCACGCCATCAAAGCACTTTTCGAACTGTCCCTGGTTGTACTTGCTTATCGTGTAACCAAAGAAGAAGAACAGGTTAGGGTGGCTCTTTTTGAGCTCCATAAGCCTCTTGTACATGCCTATGGCCCTGTCGAAGTTCCCAGGTATGCCCCTTAGCGTGTCGTGCATCTCCCTGTAACCGTCAAGGCTTATGGTCATGACGACCTTCGGTATCCCTAGCTGCAGGATCTGCTCTATCTTGCCTATGATCATGTCCTGATTGCATAAAGAGTTTGTTGGTATTGTCAACAAATACATGCCCTTGTTGTTTTCATGGAATGCCTTGACTATCTCAACGATGTCCTGCCTAAGGAAGGGTTCGCCACCAGTTATCTCGAACCACCTGAAATCCCTGTTGTTCCTGGCAAATTCCCTTATCTCATCAAGGCTCAATTCGCCTGTTGGCTTAAGCTGCCAGATATCGCACGTCTTGCACCTGGACTGGCACTTGAATGTGATGGAAAAGGTGAGCTTATACGGCTTTTTCAATTGCCCAAAGTTGCTCCTAATGGCGGTCAGTGCCAATCCCGCCAACTTTGTAGTGCTCATGTTACCCTCTATTTTTATGCGTAAATGTGATGTCTAAGATGATATAAATACCTTTATGGCGCTTTCTTCATGTGCTTGATATGACATATGCCCAGACTGCATTTTTAACGTTTTTGTTTCTTTTTGGAACGGCATATTCCGGCACCGTTACCCTTACCGGAACGTGCCATAGCACGCTCTCGTCCAACTATGTGAATTTTACAATAAGCAACTCCGGAAATGATTCGGCCACAGACATGTACGTTACCCCGTATCTTTTCGGAATGGGCAACGGCAGCGCCGCAAGCGCAAGCTATGCCGGCTTATTGGGGCCAGGCCAAAACTACTCGCACAGTTTCTACATAAACAGCGCACCAATACATGGAACTTATGCGATTGGCTTCATAACCAGCTATTCACAGGGCGGTTCGGCGTTTTCTGCGGCATTCCCGTGCCTTGCAAGTTTCGGTGCCGTTGAGGGAAGTGGCATTTCCATAGGGAATATCGCCCAAAGCAAAGGAGACTACCTGGAAGCGACCATATACAACAACAGATCAACTGCGGTAAACGCTACAGTATATGCAATAGCCCCGTATTCGTTGGAGATTCTTCCGAAGTCGATAAGCCTGTCATTAAACCCCGGGTCTTACAAAAACGTTAGCTTCGAAGTAAACAGCTCAATCCCGGATGGCATTGGCGCATTCACGCTTGCGATAGCGGCCGAATATACCGTTAATGGTACGCATCATGCGACGATGTCTACTTACGATATGAAAGCGGGTTCATCAGTGGTGCAGATAGGGGTAGGCGAAAACAGGTATCTTCCCGAGGAGATAATTGGCACAATAATTATAATGCTTGTCGCACTCATAATAACATCGCTGCTAAAGTCCAAGGGGGCAAAGAAAGCCAAAAGATGATAAGTTGCCAAAATCCAACAATCCAAGGGTCTCGATAGTCATCCCTACGTTGAACGAAGAGAGGAACATGGTTCCCCTGCTTTCCGGGATAAAGAAAGTCATGGACGGTTCCGCTTACGAGTTGATTGTCGTAGACGGAAGCAGGGATGGGCCATCAACCGATAGGACGGTCGGGATTGCGAAGAGGTATGGGGCCAGGATCCTATATGCCAATGAGGGCAAGGGGCTTGCCCTGTTGAAAGGGCTCAGGGCAGCACGCGGACAGGTGCTTGTCTCTATGGATGCGGACCTATCCCATAAGCCGAATGAGCTAAGGCTGCTTATTGCCGGGATAGAAGCGGGATACGACCTGTGTGTGGGCTCAAGGTTCCTTTTCGGAGGAGGCACGTCGGATATGACAAGGACGCGCATGGTCGTAAATAAGACATTCGTCTTTCTTGTCAATACGATATACGGATCAAAATACACAGACATGTGCTATGGGTACAGGAGCTTTTCCAGGTCCGGATTCAGAAGGATGAAGCTGAAGGAGCTGGGCCTTGGGATAGAAGCGGAGATAAACATAAAAGCGCAGAAAGCCGGCCTGCGCATAATAGAAGTGCCAAGCTTCGAAAAGAAACGCGCAGCGGAAAAGGCAAAGGTCATCGCATGGAAGGCCGGGTTCTCAATACTGTCTACGATATTCAAGAACATGGGCTAAGCAGGGCAAGCCGCTAAAGGATTGGCTATTTTTTCGTTACATAGTAGAAGGCATAGTTCCTGTTATAAGGGACGAACAGCGAGTTTGCTATGGGTTGCAGTGTAAACTCGGTGCGCAGTTCATCGCAGAGATTGTTCGGGGTATAACACCAGTACCCCCAGTCCACAACAAGACACGAATTCTGGCTCCTTAGCGTATTGAACATGGTGCTGTTGTAGATGTAACTCATCTGCAACGCTGTCCTGTTGTTCATTTGGAAAAGCCCCGGGTCGTACGTGTATGTTATGCAGTTGTTCGGTATTGCATTGCTATCGTTGTATACGAAATTCTCATAGAACCTTGCGTCTTGCGCCTGCGGTATGCTTGACGGGCTTATTGAAAGCAACGGCACCATCACATAGATGGAGAAAGCGATAAGTATTATGAGCAATATGAAGACGAAGTAGCCAATAAACTTATTGGCCAGCTTTTTTTTCGAAACATCCCCAAAAATCCGTATTAGCTCAGAGCAGGCAAATCCTGCAGCTATGCTTACCGGCGCTATCATGCTAAGCACGAACCTCCAGTCTACCCCGAAAGTGACTGCACCTCCATAAAATAAGGTATAAAGAAGGAAGAATGTGGCAAACCACACAAAAAGGGAAAGAAGCAGCTTTTTCCTTTTTCCGACTATCATCAACGCGACTCCTAAAATCGCAAGCACGCTGAACAATACCGGCTGCATTATGTATTGGTTTTGGTAATAGTCAAACCAGAACAGTACGTTGCCGCAGACATTGTATTTGAAATTAATCATGCTGAAACTGCTGTTTACGGTGGTGCTTTTGTTTGGCGCGCATGTGCTCTGGAGAGGGGTTCCCTGGGCCCCATAGTTTCCGTGTTGCAGTTCATTATAGGAAAAGATGAACGACGGGGCGATGGCAATCACGAAGAACAGCAGGACCAGCAATGTCTTTGTATTGTATATATTGTCCCTTGCCAGGCAGTATATGTCCTTAAGGGATCTTGTTAACCTGTCACTGTCCAGAAGTATGAACATCGCTATCAATACGATTACAAATAAGAACATATCCACTTTCATGTATGTGAGGAATGCAAAAGAGGCAAGGAAAGCGGCAAACGTATAAACGGTCCTTTCCCTAATGAAAATAAGCATGAAGAAGAGCGCCATTATGGAATACGCGAGCGCAGGGATATCCGACGTGGTCGGCATGGCCCATACGAGAAGCACCGGTGCCATTGCCATTATCAACTCCGCAAACAGCGCAGTTTTTATGTCCTTGAACATCAGCAATGCGACCAGGAATGTGAATAGCACCGCAAGGCATGCCATGAACAATTCAATCCCAAATGCCGTCGCCCTGCTTGCCCCGAATAGCGCGTACCCCAAAGCCAGGTTGAACGACGTCCCTATCGGCTCATGAAATATCTCTCCTATAAAGCACTGCGTTGAAGTCCCATAGTCGCACATCCATGCCTGGCCGGTATGGAGAAGCGTCAGGGCCATGCCCTGGTATATCGCATCATCAAAGAAAAGCTGTTGCGTCGCTTTTACGGTAGACAGCTCGAAGACCGCAAATGATGCGACAATCAATACGGCAATGGCAAGATACCTGGCGTTGAGGCCAGAGCGTTTCAATGCCGATGATATGTTTCGGCGAGACTTTACCGAAAACGCTATTATGCCTATGAAGGACAGGATTATCCCTATGGTAAAGGTATACTCTTCAAAGCCAGAGGAAAGGAGCATCATACACCACTTTTATTGGTTACGAACATCCCGTTTATGAACATGTATTTTGTTTTCGTGCTTTTCATCACGTCAATCGCCTCCTCCGGCGTCCTGACTATCGGATAGCCGTGCAGATTGAAGCTCGTGTTGAGGACCATGCCGTTGCCGCTTATCCTCTTTACTCTCTCAAGGAGGTTTTTGTAAATTGGATTCTCGTCTCCCACCATATGCGGCCTGGCAGAGCCATCGATATGCATAACCGATTTTGCAAGGCCTCTGGCCTTGTCCTTTACCATGTAAGCCATCGTCATGTACTTGTCATAGCCTTTGCCGTCGAAATCGAATAACGAAGGAACGTCGCCGTCCAGCACCGAAGGCGCAAACGGCTGGTACCATTCGCGTTTCTTCACATAGAGGTTCAGCTTCTCCTTCACATCTTCAGAGTCGCTTTTCGCAAGTATGCTTCTGTGGCCCAGAGCCCTCGGCCCGTATTCCATCCTGTCCTGGAACCAGAATACGTAGTTGCCTTTTTCGATCAGTTCTGCGGCATGCGCCGCCTGTTCCTTCGGCGTTTCAATTTCATATTTCAGGCCCCTGTCCTTTTTCAATGCCGCTTCCGTATAATCCTGGTCAAACGAATCACCCAAATATGCTCCAAAGCCATAGTTCGATTTTCCAGTAGAAAGGTAACTGGAATACAGTGCGCTTCCGAGTGCTATGCCGCCGTCGCCCATATGCGGGAACACGTACCATCTGTCTATGTTTTCAAGATTCCTCAGTAGCATGTTCATCTTTACATTGGCAAAGATCCCCCCCGCAAAGACCACGTTCCTGAAGCCGTACCTGTCAAGGGCATTGCTTATTAGTTTGGCCAGCGCGGTCTCAAGGAGCTGCTGCGCCATATAGGCAAATTGCTCCCTTGGCATGCTCCATGCTATCCTGTCAAGCATATCGTATTGCTTGTGCCAACCGTATTTGGCCTTGATTATTGAGCCTGTTACATTGTAGAAGTCCTTGAGTTTGTTGTCATCATATTTGAACGGATACGAATAGCAGGCCATTGCCATTACCTTGCCCTCGTCCTCCTGCTCTCTCATGCCTACAGAGTATGTCACCATCTCATAAAACACCCCTATAGAATCCCTTGCCTTTATCACCTGCTTCCTTTCAAGTTTGCCGTTTTCGAATGTGCTGATGCTGCCGCAAAGCCCGTCCCCGAATCCGTCGAGTGTGATGACCAGGGCGTTATTGAGTCCCGAGGTGAATGCTGCTGTTGCTGCGTGTGCCGTGTGGTGCTCTACTACGTCAAGCCTGGATTTTCCAAAGCCTATCTTTTTCAGTTGGGATGCGACCGCCGCCCTGCTAATGGTATTGCATCCGGGTACTATTCCAATGGAATTGACAGTATACTTGACCCATCTGCTGTGCTTTATGTCGTACCATTTTGGTTTCAGCATCTTCCTTCTTCTGAACTGGTAATAGTTCTCCTTTATGTAAGGAAAGACCCTCGTAAGCGTCTTTGTGAACTCTGTCGTGGTAAAGGCAATCCTGTCTATGTCCGTGGGCTTCAGTTTTGCAAATGCGAGCGCCGCATTTATGGAGTTTGAGGGAAAGTTTATCTCCAGCTTTCTTCTCGTGAATCTTTCCTCGTTTGCGGCATAGACTACCCGGTCATCATCTAGCAAAGCTGCCCCGGAATCGTGCCCGTCCCAAATGCCAAGCGTGTACATAAAGACCAGTGAAACATGGATGAAACTATGTTATTGAATGTTCACAAAAGTATAAGAATAATATACCATGCCATCAGATGTCCACCTCCCTCGAACGTTGATAGTACCCTTTTTTATACGTTTCTCCGGGTTTTGACATGTAGCGTTATCGTTTGAATGAATAAATACCCGTCAATCAAAAGTCTATTGGAGGTGATGACTGCTATTATTTCAGATAGAGGGTGGATGGCAAGAAGGCCGGAGGGGATTGATGGGGCCATTTCACAGCTTGTTAGGCGAGAGTTGGATCTTTGCCTCTCCAATGGCGCCACATCGTCTGTTGGGCACGGTGCGATTGGTAAAAGGGACGAAGTAAACCGGCTGCTTCAGATACTAAGGGTCGGCGTTACACTAAAGAACAGACACATTGCCGATTATCTTTTGCCGCCGCAGTTCAATGTAAATCTATTGGCGCTTGAAGATAAGTTCAGGGCGTGCAGTGAATACAATTTTATCGATTCATTCGGTCTGCCTGCGCTGGATTCCACAAGGCTGAAGGTTCTCGTAAGGGTGTATGGTCTAAACAATGAAGAGACCGAACGCATAGCTGCAATATATAAAACGCACTATTTCCAGATGATAAAACTGCTTAGGGCCGCCGCGGTTGGCGGTTCTACTGTAGTTACTCCTGTGCAAAACTACATGAAGCTGGAACAGCATATGCCTGATTTCATGTTGCTGATAGCGCAGCTATGGATGCGTAATCAAACAATAAAAGAGGGCCTTGCGCCTTCATAACTTATGGATATCGAATTGCAGCGCAATAGTCAGACCTCCTCCTCTTCCTCTGCATCGCTGCCAGGTCTTTTCCTTCCCGTCTTTACCTTTCTGGGTGGCTTTTTCGCTCCTCCACTTACATCGCTATTCTGTTGCTGTGCCGTGTTTGCGCCTGATGAAGATGGCTGTCGTTTTGGCCCGCTGTTTTGGTCTTGAAGGTTTTCACTGTATTTGTCGACCTGCTGTTTTACTATATAAGTGTCCTTTAGCCTTTGGTGCCTTTCGTCGCTTGATTCGCTAATATGTGCGCCATATCTTTCATTCCATTCCTCCTTCCATATCGGTTCTCTTTCTACATTAGCGACGTTTTTCTCCCTGTTGTCCGCTTCTGTTCTTGCCCTTACATCTTTTGTGGTGCCGTGCTGCTCCCTGTAAGCGTATGTGTCCTTAAGCCACTGTGGCGGCTCTTTCATGAAGTTTGGCACGAATCTTCCAGTGAAGAATCCTGTTTTCTCCTGCTCCTCCTTCACTTCAGGTGCCCTTGTAGGCGTGTTGGTCGCGTCCTTGCCTCTGTCCTCTTCGGCACCGGCTCCTGTCACCCTATCCTTCGCCCTTCCGGCATATGCTGCCACTACGTAAGGCGCATTGGATGCTGCGACTCCAACCTTGGCAATTCCACTTTCCATGCTTTGCAAGCCCCTCGCTGCAAGCGAGCCGAACATATAAACATCCCCAGCTAGATCTCCCATTCCTGTGCCTTTCCAAGCTTTCTTTACGTTGGTAATTTGCTCTGGAAATGGGACATATGGTTTTTGCACTTCAGTTTTGAGCTCAGGTGCCCTTGTTGGCATATTTGATGAATTTGTTGCGTATACTGCTGTTGTGACCTGTCCTATACCTGAAGACGTTGTGTATTGCCCCCCTGAAGAGGTTGTGTATTGCCCTCCGAAAGATGTTGTGGCTTGCCCGCTGCTTGATACTGCAATCCCTGCCATTCCAAACCCTCCCGAAGTGGAAGCCATTCCATATACTGGCTGTACTATTGTTGGATTGCTTCTGCTCGGTATGGGTGGCGGAGGTAATGATAAAGTTCCTGTCCTTTTGGCGTCTGTCACCACACTTTTTGCGTAAGCGTAAAGAGCACTGTCTGACTTATTCATAGCCTTTACTGACTGTGCTGCTGCGCCCCTTGTAAGGTGCCCTCCCGATACTACGGTGAGGATCCCGCCTATAGGCAGGATCGGCAGACGGATTATTGGTGCCTGTTCCCATTTGCCATTTTTGAGCGTGCCATCCTCATTTAGGCCCCTGAAGTGCCTCCACTGTTGGTAATTAAGCGCAAATTTCTGCCCAATCGTTGGCTTTCCGCCGCTCTTGTAAGCATCTTCGACAGTTTTTCTTGCAGAAAGATATCTCTGTGCTGATTCGTCCGCTATCTTCGCCTTCTGCTTGGCTGTTTCATCCTTTTCTCCGACCTTTGTTGCGCGGCCTACCCTTCTGCTTTCGCTTGCCGCTGTGCGGACTCTTCCAAAGAAACTTCCAGCAACTGCTCCTCCTGCGGCAGCCCTGCCGATTGGTCTGAGTTTTCCTTCTGATTCGTCCTTTGCCATCTGCCTGAGTCCCTCTTTAGTCGGGGCATAGCCCCTGCTTTGGGCTATTGCGATTGCTTGTCCCATTGTGCCGCCCTTCCTTGCAGCGAGCTTTGATGAAATCTTTTTCGCAGCCGCTCCTGCTCCTGCCTTTATGCCCTTTTTGGTGAGGCCGCCCAGTGCGGTTGCAAACGCCGAGTTCTTTTTCATCGTCCCTGCCATCGCCTTTTGTATCTTTCCTCCCTTCAGTCCCTTCCCCGCTCCGCCAGCTCCGGCGCTTGTAATGCCGAGAAGAGTGCCTATCCCAAGGAATTGGAATATGTCCATACCGCGGCTAAGGCCGGCGGCCGCTATTATAAGTATGAAGATTACCACTATAGGAGTGAAGTCTGCAAGCGTAGGTATTGCGGCAAGCACTATAGGTATCAGCCAGAACATATTCCTCCCTATATAATATTATGTTGTTTTTGATATTTATAAGTATTTATGACTATTGATAATGACGTTTTTCAATCCAAAAACTTCATATGACAGAATAAATCGAACGTGAACACTGTTCAAAACTATCGCTAAAACACAAAGGTCTATAATATTGTGTTTAGGGATGATGTATTAAAGCGAATTAAAGAGCACCGCAAACACAAATAACCACCACCAAGGATCGCTTATCCTCTCTCTATGTTTGCCCAGTAGCCAGAGTATGGCAATTCAGAATAATAACGTATATAAGGATTGCCACTGGAATCTATATGGTGATTCATTGGCAGAGATATGGAGCGAATATACTGATGGGATTATAAAGGACGTTGACAGCGCCCTTGGCAAGAAATATAAGTTTACGGTAAGGCAGTTCCTAAAGAGTCCGATGGATTACGCTTCACAGCCAAACGTAAAGAACACAGCCGAGAGCATGCGCAAGGAGATCAACGGTTACCTTGACGGCATACTGAACGGCCTAACAGAGCAGAGGAAAAACCTGGACGCAAGGGCGTCAAAGGTCAATGCCATAACCTCACAGCTTTCACAGAACATAGCCATGCAGTCCAAGCAGAACAAGATACCTATGATAAAGCCCGTTGTGATAGAAAGGGACGTGACAAAGGAAGAGATAATCTACATATCCGAAGTGGATACCGGCGTGCTGTCATTGATAGAAAAGCTCATCTCGAACTCAATATACATAGCGGATTATACCGGTGACTATAAGGATTACAAGATAGGGGACTGGTTCTTCGGCTCGAACAACAAGAACTACTCTTTGAGGGTATATATGCCACAGGACCAGATAATAATGCTTGAAGGCGCAAAGGCCGAGATAAACGGACTGTTTGACATAGCTATGAGCGTATTGTGAAAGCAATGTTGTTGGGCTAAGTCTTTTGACCTGAAAGTTCGTTGTTAACTACGGTGGTGCATGCGCCGGCGTAAGTCGAATTGGTCAGGTAGTTGCAATCCGCTATGCTGCTCTGGTTTATCGCAAGGTGCAATATGCAGCCGTCCTGTTCGTATGAAATGTTGAGCTGCATGCACTGTGTTACGTTGTTCTCTTGCTCTGCCTTTTTCAGGTAGTACTCGTAATAACAGTATTCCTTTGAGTAAGAACTGTAACTGCCGCATGCCGCTATCGCAGTGCTGGCGTTCAGGTCGTAGTTTGTAGATGTGACGTTCCTTTCTATTATCTGCGATTCGCAAGATGCGTTTGCGATTCCTTTTATCAGGCCGCATGTCGATATGCTGTTTGTGAGCTGCGCTATCGTGTAATAGCAGTAGTTTTGCGGGGACACGTTGAGGGTCGCAAAGTAATAGAGGTTTGCGATTTGCATGCTGGAATTGTATCCGGTGCTCTTTGTAAGATAGTAGAGCGAGGTCTCGTTCGGAAGCGCCTGCAGAGTGCTGCATGCGCTCGCATTCCTTGCGGATAATGCACTGTGGTAGTAGTATATGGACTTGCATTCGTTGCTGTATGAATTATTGTTGATGTCCGAGCAAGAGTACGGGTTTGAGAAATTCGTTTCAACCGAATAGTTGTATATGCAGTTAAGCTCGTCCTTTCCCGTTAGAGTGTTGCACAATTGTATGTTTTTTCCTCCAACATTCAATCCAAGCACGCATTGCGGATAGAGATAAGAGCTCTTGTTCATGGCGGTGCATATGCTTGCGTTGTTACTTGACTGCGCAACGCTGTAAATGCAGATATCCCTGTAAGAACCCTGCAGGTATCCGCATGCGCTTACGTTTCCACTCTCCTGGGCATACTTTGTCAAGCAAGACGACAGCTCATAAGTATAGTTGCCGCAACCACCTGGATAATCCGGCGGCTTATAAGGAAACATGTAATTGTATATCGATAACGCTATTGCAAAAGCCACGAAAATCCCAACAACGAACACGAGCAATGCTCTCTTTTGACTCTCGTTGAGGACTATGCTGCCATATGCCTCCCTCATGGTTATTTGCGTGCCTTTGCTCTTGTTTCCAATATCTTTTTCCGACGCCATATCTGATCATTTTTGTCCTTACATTTATTGCTTTTGATAACTATTATATATTGTTATGTATAATAAAACCTAGTAGTGGATATACTGGGATGGCAATGCTAAACTATAGGATGACTTTTGTATTTGTAGCCTTCATGCTTGCGATGTTTCTATTAATCAATAATTCATATGCGGACTACAATCAATATTATGTGCCAGGTACTCCTTGGGTGTGCGCAAACAATTATAATTGTTACACAGATTCCCCGTATGGGGTTGGAAATGTGGTGGTAAGTCCACAGGTAATCCAACCTGGAGGCACAGTGACTGTGTCTTACAATGCCGCATGCGCATATGAAGGAAGTGGAGGTAACTGCCAGCCTCAGGGGAATGGTGATGAGATTGCTCTCGAATATTGCGGTATAAATGGGCAATGTACTAATGGATTGCTCGCGGGTGCTGCTAATGGCGGCAGCTTAAACTATTGTGGCGGAGGGACTAACAACCTGGCTACTGACAATATCCAATTTACGGCAACCCCGCAACAGACAGGTCCGTGTGATGTGATTGACAATACCGGCGGAGTATGTGCTTCCCCTACATATTGCAAGGTTCCGGATGGCGGTTCGGCCCAGATAACGTTCTCATCCAGTACGTCCCCTGGCATATACTACTTCTGTGGTGATGAGTATGATGAGTCTGACGGAATCACTGTAGAGCAGGTATGCAACTATGTCGTAATAGGGTCAAGCCCTCCAAGTTCATACTCTTTCCCTCCTGATACGACATGCCAGGCAAACTCTGGCGTCCCAAATTGTGGCTATGCTGCTTCTGGAGGCAATCCTCCCGGTCCGCAAGTGACGTCGCACCATGGGCAAATATTCTTTACCTTGCAACCTCCAATCAGCGGTAGCGGTCCAAGGTCTCCGAACGTCTATCCTTTGGGTGTCGAATATAATTCCAGCTGTGGCGTGGGCAACAACTGCCAGCAAAATGGCTATGGCGATGCGCTAGCCCTCGAATACTGTGCCTATGGCCAAGACACGTGTGCGTATCCATGGTCGTCAGAGGCAAGTGCAGGATCAAGCACGGTGGCCATGAGCGGATGCCCTCAAACCATAACGCCAGGCACTACTTCAACATGTGATCTTGTCGATAATACCGGCAATCCATGTGGTGCTTCGGATATTTGCGACGTACAGCAGATGGTAAATGTTTCAATTGGCGTTAGTAATGCAAAGGATAATGTCGCAACGTTCTGTGCATTTACGGGACAGTACAACTCATTTGGAGATCAGATATCCGTTTCAGAGCGAATCTGCAAATCAATAAATATAGCTACATATCCACAGGTCAATGCTATCGTGACGTCCCAGCCAACAGTAGTGGAACCCGGTACGACTTCCAACGTATTGGTGACTGTATACAACATGTATCCTTCGATGTTCGGTATGCCGGGATCGGACAATAACCTGAATAATTACGGTGCATTTACATTACAAAATAAACTTTATGTTACTGGTGGAATTGGCTCTGTTTCATCACCGCCACAATCATGTCCTTTTGTTATGCCCACAACAACCAAATGCAATGATGCCGCGCTAACTGGCGCTATAGGTTGGCCGTCAGATAGCCAGGGATGTTATTCACAGTTCCCCATAAACGGAAGCTCAATATCGCAAGACAAGGCCGGAAACCTATATTTGGGTGAGACGTTCTGCGCATCTGGGGGCACAGCATGCAGCATTTTCAACTTTACTACCTGGGCATATGGCGATGGTCAGGAACAAAACGTATGCATATATTATTCAATGAATCAGAATCCTAGCTATGCGACGCTAATAGGCAACGGGATAATTACGGCAAACCAGTTTGCCGACAGCTATGGTCTTACTATAGACGCATATCCGCATAGTTGGGACCTTGGAAATGCTACTGACTTGATGATGAAGACAGTATATGGCGTACATTACATCACGCCGACAGTAAATCCTGTCGAGCAGACGGGCATATGTTATCCACAATCTGCATTTTCACAGTCCATCCCGAGCGGGGATCCGTGGCCGATTTGCACAATAATTTTCGAAGGCAGCAGCACGAATGGCTGCGTTTTTGGTCATTCCATACAAACAGAATGTGCCACTCCTCCAACGCTTAATGCACCGTGCAATCTTACCTCTCTAAAAGTAGATTACAATAACTCCGGGGGCAACAATACATTCCAGGAATATCTCAACACTGCATACATGCCGGATGGCACGTACACGTTGTGCGGGTTCGAGCTGATGCCGAATCCATGGTTAGACAGCAATGGAGCGTACTACGTACCTTTCTTCTCGAGAGCCACGCTCGAATGCCAGGGTGGGTTATGTACTGTGTACCCTGCAACCCAGCAGTTCGTTACGCTCCCGTGCACAGACTGCAATATCGGCAATGGTGGTGGGAGCATAACAAACCCGCAAATAACCATAGGATCTTTCCAGCAGATAGTATGTAATATCTACAACCAGATGAACATAATCTTCTTCATATTCGCGCTGGTGCTTATGCTGCTTGGAGCTATACTCTATATGGGCGCGTCGGCTGTTCCCGGAGAGGGCCGCGGGACTCTGCGCGGATACGGCATGGGATTCATAATAGTCGGTATTGTAGCTACCGTGATAGCGATGGTTGGGTTCTTTATACTTGCAGAGATGGGAAGCACCACTGTGCAAAGCGTGATAGCATGTGCGCCGTGATTGTATGAGGATAAGTTTTGTTGTATATCTAGCGGTTATCTTTTCGGTATTTGTATTTCTTCAATTTGCAAACGCCAATTCATTCAGTGGCTCTATAGTGGTAAACCAACCGGAAGTGCTTTCAGGGGCTGTAGACTCGTATACTTTGTCTACCTCTCAGTCTGGCGGACTTGCCGATTGGTCGTTAGGGGGCGTATGCAATACTGGAAACAACTGGGGCGGCATACAGTGGACCGATGCCCAATGCCCGTACGCTATATTTTGGACGGAAAATGTCGTATCATGCGCGCAGGCGCTTTCGAAATGGGATTATAACTTCAATCCATCAGCTATGGGTAGCTGCAATAATAACGTATGCAATAATAATAATAATTTCAACACCGGGAGCGGATATTTAACAGGTTTTTCATATGGTGATGGTGGCTATCTGCCTTGGTGCGGACAAAATGAAAACACCGCAAATGGCAATGACTGCATTGTCGCTGCTGGCACTTGTACATCAGGCGGTTCATGTTCTATACAAAACTACACGCTTGGCGTTGAGCAGCCCACTGGCACATTTGGATTGTGTTATATTATGGATGTACCTTCCGCTAGCTGGTCATCGTGCTGCTCAGACAACTTCTATTATTCGAACACCCCGTACTTATACACGGTAGCCAACTTTGTTGCTCCTTTCGGCTCTCTCACTCTCTCGTTGTCAAACACACCTGCTCCATCCACCTATCTGCCATATGTTACCGTTTACAACAACGCGCCACTCTATGTTGACGTTAGCAGCTCCGACACCAGCTCCGGCCCGGTATGGCTTGAGTTTTCCAATACTGTGCTTTCACCGTCGCTGCAGGCAAATGGGGCTGGATCAAACTACTGCACAAATCCGACTCCTTATGATGGAAATGGCGGATTTTTAAACATTCAACAGTGTCCAAGCCAATTAAGCGCCAGTACTCCAACGTGCCTTTTGGGCGGTGGCGAAGGGACAAGCGTAACGTGGCCATTTTGTAATAACAATCCGAGCGGTGGGATATGCCAGGCGACTTCATCACCAGGTGCTTATGATACTGGCTGGATATCTTTCAACACCGTGGGCTTGCCTGGACAGGCGGAATATGAGCTATGTGCTTACCAAGGAAATCCAGGACAGGAGCAGTACTTTACATACCAGATATTTTCATTGCTTTGCGGAATAACCGGTTGTGAGTCATTAAGCAATGTGGGCGGTTCTCCGATACTTGTTGGATCAATACAGGGAACGGCATGCACTACCTATTATGACGTTAGCCTGTTCCTTGTTCTGCTTGCGCTCACATTTGCATTGATAGGCGGCGCCCTATACGGAGGGGCTTCTATGCTGCCAGGTCAGACTAGGGGCAATATCAGAGGAGTGGCAATGGGCCTCATATATACGGGGATAGCGGGGCTCCTGCTAGCATTGCTGTCGATGTGGGTGTTGAGCTTTGTCACCGGCATACCCATACAAACCATACTGAGCCAGAACGGCTGTGCGCAAACGGGACTGACATGATATTCAGAAAGGTTTAATTTATTTGTTGATGATTAAATAAGGTCGTAAAAATAGTCAATGTTTTAAGTGGTAAAGTTTATGAACGCAAAAGGCTTTGCTAAAATTGGTTTGCTTGCATCATTCCTGTTCATGGCACTAATAATGGCACATGCAAACATATCCGGAGCCCAGTACTGCGATTATCAAGAGGGCGGGAATTCCGGCAGTTTGGTCAATGGCCAGCTCCAGCAGGCCGCAAGCACTACGTGTCCTGGCGGATATTTTTCATCTCCAGGAACGGTGACGCTTTCAGCGAGCGATACAACAGGTCAGTCGGATGGTTCATCTACATCTCCGATACTGATGGTATGGCATCCAAGCGACACGTATTCGATAGATTCCAGCTATTCGTCTGGCTGCGGTTCAAGCAATAGCTGCTGGACCGATCCGACTCCAAATAGCAATCCTGCCGTTTCAGACTTTTTGACTCTTGAATACTGCGGTCCAAAGCAGCAGTGCAATGAGGCTACCGGCGGTTACTACTCAGGTGCGGGTTGGGCTTACTGTGGCAATGGTCCATCAGGTTCGAGTTGTTCTAATGGCAACTCCGGCCAAGGCTATGACTATGGCAATGGATGCGGGGGTGCCGGTGGTGGCGGTGGCAGTACTGGTGGAGGTAGCTGTATTGTTGATAACACCTGCCCTGGCATAAATGCCGATCCAAATGTCCCATACAATAATATCGCATCTGGAGCTGGCGGCTGGAACTTTAACCCCGTTCAGAATACAGGTACTCTTCAAATACAGTGCACGATGTCTACTAACGAGTTCTTTCCGTGTGGCGGACAGGGTTCATGTACTACACCTGGCAGAAATACAGATATCCTCATAATGAATGATCCTCCGCCCGGCACGTACAGCTTCTGCGGGACAACATATGGTCCAAATAATAATCAACTGAACTCTGGTTCCGGATTGAGCATATTGGAGACAGTTTGCAACTATGTGGCCATATATCCTCAGTCATGGATAAACGCCATGCCGCCGACTACGTTTGTCATGGGAGCCAATGTGCTGCCTCCTGGCGCTTCTACTTATATCAATTATACAATCCCGTTGCAACCTGGAGAGCCAATGTGTCCAATATCATACATAATGATTGCGCCTCCAGGAAAGCCATGCAATCCGACATTTTCAATTCCAGGATACGCCGAAACGACCTCTAACCCTGCAGCATATTGCAACGAAAACTCGACAAACGCTCCGGGATATGGATGGCTTTGCAGTGGCGGCACCGGCACAGGAGGAAGCGGCAGTTGTGGCGGTACGACAATGGTAGGCACAGGCCCTGCATGGCCACAATGCCTTTTGAACTACAACAACGAAAGCAACCCATGGGGGGACAACTATGATATTTATAACAGCGCAGGGAACGCTGGCCAGGAGCCATGGGTGGACAATACCCTTACGGATGAATGCCAGTACTCGTATTTCATGAGCACAAACTCCGTACCATTGCTGCAGGGCAATTATACAGTATGTGCGTTCTACAAGTTCCCTGGCTCGGCAACCACATTCAGCACCCAGACGCAATTGAATGTCACTGGAAACGTACAGAATGGCCCAGGTTATGGGTATTACCTGTATTTTGCTAATCAAAACGGGCAGCAGATTGGCGCAGGGAGCACTTTCAGCACAAGCTCACCTATAAGCGTGGATGGACAGCAGTGGCCGACAGGGCCGTTTAGCCCGTCCTCTTATCAGGCGACGTTTAATCCTGGGAGCAATCCACCTCCATTATCATGCAGTGTAAATTACATGGATTATATGGGCACATCTCCAGACGTGTGCCTGTATGAAATTGCTGCCAATACTCCCACAGGGGGCTGCATACCTCCTTTAACTTCCGCATGGCCATATGACTCATTTTACTCCAGTGGTGCGGTCTATACTACGACACTTCCAATATGTAACAGCCCGCTAACGTCTCTTCCATGCCTCGTATACAACAGTCAGGCCAGCCCGTCTCCATCAACCGACAACTATGCTCTTGCAGATTTGGGGACCGTTTCGATATCAGGAAGCACATTCGTGCCTAGCAACAGCTATGACATATGTGCCTATGACTATAACACATACTTCTATCCCGGCACCTATCAGAATTGCAACCCAAACAATCCAACGTCATCATGCCAGGCTGTTGAGCCGGCTGGTAATGGTCAGCCAGGAGAAAACATAGCTCCTCTTGGTTCACCTACCGGCAGCAACCAAAACGGCGGAGGCAACGCTGGTCCAAATGCGGATGCTCCTCTCCTTGACAATCCTACCGAGGCCAGCCCCTTCTTTGCAACTGCCAGCGTAACATGCAACAGCATCGGGACATGTACTGTCGGCGGCCAGTATCAGGCAGGACCTTTCATCTTATACGGCAGCACCGCATATTTCGGAGCGCCATTTGGGACATTTAACGTGATACCGTCGGTGGTCTCCCTTGGCAACAGTCCGCCATCGTCAGTAACCATAATTGCAAATGCGTATGATGTGGGCTTTACTACATCAAGCAGTTCATCACAGACTTCGGCAAACCTATACACATACATAGTGCCATTCGGCAAAACTCCATTTGTCACTATCAAGGATGCATGCACGGGGCTCACACAGTCTATAAAAAACCAGTGCAGCAATAGCAATGGCGACTTCCAAAATGGCTGTTACGTAGAGTACCAAGGTCAAACCGGCAACAACAACGGAGGCGCGTCTTCTTCGAATGGATGTACTGTTGATACGTCTGGTTATCCCGGCACTAGCTGCACAGCTGCCACGACTCTAGTTCCTGGCTGCTATTCCGGTTCATCGTCTTCAAGCGGCTGCAACCAGAATCCAATGTCAACAGAAATAATAACCACTATGAGCCCATCCATTTCATCCACAACACCTGCAAACACATATCTGCTCTGCGATATGCTTACGGAAGGAGGATCCGCCCCTGAGTACGTGGCTGGAGCTTTCCTGTTCATACTTCCTGCAGGGCAAACCTACTCCCCGTCAAACCTTGGCGAAGCATCAAGCTCCCCATTCACGGGTGAGGTTTGCAGTGTCTATTATGCGATAGAGTCCGTGTTCATAATCGTTACGCTTGTAATAATGCTCATAGGCGCTGGGATGTATGCATTCTCGCATGTGCTTCCGGGCACCGCAAGGGGGCCTATACAGAGCTACGCATTCGGGATGTTCATAGCCGGCGTAGTTGGAGTGGCTCTTGGGGTCGCTGCAATATACATAATATCTTTGGTCACAAACACGGCCATAAGCCCAAGCGCAATATGTAATATGCAAGTGTCCTGATTTTAGGACTTTTTAAACATATAAAAATATACCCATGCCTAAAGGTTAAATATAAATATAAGTAAGATATTAGCAATACTATAAGTTAAACGCTGGTGTGTTAGTTTGTATAATACGAGGTTTGTGCTGCTGCTTTCAGTGCTGTTTGTCTTCATGTTTATCAAAATAGGGGCAGCAACTGGTCCTTCGATTACTTTTGCACCAACAGCAATATTACCTAGCAGCGCCTCTGCACCTGCCATTTCAAGCATAACTCCATCGTCCACGCAAGCAGGTCATGGAATCTTCAGTTATTCAGTCACTGCTGCTAGCGGTGATAATGTTAGGATATTTTACTGGGTAACCTCCTCTCAGCCGTCTTCAGGAACCGCACCACCTTCAGGAACGTGGTACTGCACTGATTCAGGTTGCGATGGCGGCACTTATCCTATACCGAGTTCTGGCACTGCTACACTTACGGATTGCCTGCCTTTTAGCGCTTTCCCAGGTGGAAGCGTATATGTAGGTATTGAAGATTTGAATACCGGTCAATACGGGAATTGGGAATTGGTGACTTTGGAAACCGGCAACAGCGGCACATGGCAAAACTACTGCCCCTTTATTGCTGGTATCGGCATTCCAGGCGGTGTCGCCAATCCTCCAACTGTATCGCTTCCAAGCCCTCCTCCCTCCTCTATAACTGTTGATATAAATGGCGAGCCTGGCGATTCTGTCGCTGTTTTCGAATGCCAGTCAAATCCTGGCGATGGATCTGCAGCCGGATCGGCATGTGCCTCTGTTGACACTGGTTCGTTGGGTTCTGCTAGTCAGGGAGGTGGCGCTGAAATCAACATTCCAGTTCCAAGCTGCAGCACGTTCTATGTTGGCGTAGAGGATACATACATTAATACATGGACAAATTGGGTGCAGGTGAACAACCCAGGTGCAAGCGGCACATGCAACATTGGTGGTGCAAGTGGAGGCGGACCTGGCTGTTTTGGCACAGTATGCACGGGCAACCAGCAAACATCATCCATAGATATGACCGCATCAGCAGGGTGCGGTTCGTCAGACAATTGTAATATTAATATGGATGTCGTAGCGTTTGAATACTGCGGCAACAGTGGAACCGGCGGCTGCACGGATCCAGGCTTTTCATGCACATCTACTGGCGGTTCGGCACCTCCAATTACATGCACATATACCATTCCGCAATGCAACGGTGGCGGATTTATAGGTGGTCCGCAAGATGGCAGCGGAACCGGGTCCTTCGATCCTGGCTCTATAACCAATGCGCCATGCATGGTTGATGATAATAGTCAGTATCCATGCGGAGGAAATGCTTATTGCGATGCGCCAAACTATGACCAATCAAACCCACCGCCAGCCAGCACTGCAATGGCAACTGCCACGTTTGGAAGCAGTGATAGCGGCACCTATGGATTCTGCGAATACGACTATTCATATAGTGAATTAAAGACAATAGACAATGGCTGCATAACACTTCAAGTGTCTGGAGGCGCCTTGCAGGGGCCTCCTGGTGGTGGTCCATCGTGCCCTCCTGGTTCAACGTGTACTCCTTCCCAGCAGGTCACAGCGGCGATATGCGGTGTCTATTTTGACGTCAATACTATAGTGTTCATACTTGCGCTTACTCTTATGATTCTCGGAGGTGCAATATACGGAGGCGCTCATATACTTCCAGGCCAGACCCGCGGTCAAGTCCAAGCTTATGCGATGGGTCTGATACTCGGGGGAGTGGCTGGAGCCGTAATAGCCCTGCTGGCTCCATGGATACTTGGCATGATCTATGCGCAATCCGCTTCAATAATAGCGGCCACCTGCTGACGCTTTTTCTACCTTTTATCACTTTCGCAAAATCCCTCAAACATTTAAAGGTATCTATCTATAGATAATGGTGGTTAGATGGCAAAAGCAAAAGCTAACAGGAACAAGGGCTTTATGGATGTGCTGAAATATCCGTTGTCGCTATGGGTAATATTCCTAGTTGTAGGGTTCATAGTAGGTTTCTCGGCGTTCTACTCCATTAGCATAGACGTGATGTTCGGCAACGTGGCTCTTTTATTCGCATTGCTGTTTGGGATATGGATCGGGAGAAGATCAAGCAAGCGCTTCGATTACATGTGGATGAGCCTTGCTTCCGCTCTCATGCTTATAGTGATTATAGGCATAGTCACCATAATACTCGCTTCGGTGCTTGCCGCATATTCGCAGAGCTTCTCGGCGTACCTTTCACCGTACACTACTCCAACAAGCTCCCCTGTAGCGGTGGTGCTAAACGCAAGCATAAACATGTGGATAGAGATAGCGATGGTAATGCTTGTAAGCGCGGCACTCGCATTCGAATTTTCGAGCTCAAAGCAATAAGCGACTTGTTATTTGGCTGGAATTTCCAGCCGTTATATTTATAGCATGGGTTAGCTTCCGCTAAAAGCGATAAGTATTTAAATCACATTGATATATTGTATAGCGACAAAGTGGTTTAAATGGAGAACCTAATATACAGATTGATTTCGAAGAGCGGATACTTCAGGATAGTGTTCGCGCTATTGGCAGCTATAGGCATGTTTTCGACAATTGCTTCAGCATCGTCAGCAAGCACATGTGCAAACGTCGTTACTTCTATATCTAACATATACCAAGACGTATACACGACAATATTCATACTAGGACTGTTGCTCATGATACTAGGAGGCGCGCTATATGCTGGTGCCCACATAATGCCTGGTTCAACAAAAGGTTCGTTGCAGGGATATGGCATGGGAATGATAATTGGCGGCGTGATTGGTGTAGTAATAGCACTATTGGCCCCATACATATTGCAGTTGATAACGGGAGCTCCGGTATCAGTAGGCAATACAGCAGGTTGCGTTTGATTTTCAGCAACCTTTTCTTTTTCTTTTGTTTTTCATCATCTTTTTAGCTTTTGCTCTTGATAACTACGTGTTAATAATGAGCACCTGCAAAGTGAGAACATGGCAAATATAATAGAGTACTCGATGGAGGTGTATACAAAGCACATAACTCTTATACTGCTCTTCTCGCTGGCATTCATAATAGCGTTTGCCATACCCATATTCGCATCGTTTCCAACGTTCAACGACATGGGCGGCATATTCCTGAGGATACCTAGCACGTTCACCAACCTCAACGCATTCACTGCAGGGGTGATTGTCGTGGCTACCGTATTCTCGCTTCTCTTCTTGAGCTTTGCGATAGCGGCGATAAGCCTTATAGTAAAGCACAGCAGGACCGCTACCAGAATGAAGAAAGAGGTCATAAACGGGCTCGAGAAGCACACCTCAAGGGTGTTTGTCGTGCTGCTCCTATACACGGCCATACTCGAGTTCCTAAGCATAGCCGCATACGCGTATGGCATAACCCAGGTAATCCCTTCAGTAATAGGGCTTTTGATCACCCCTTTCTTCTTTTATGCGCCAGCCTCCATAGTCATAGACGAAAAGGGGGTTATAAGAGCCATGCAGCTCAGCGCAAAGGTATTCGTCAAGAACTTCCAGTATGTGCTTTTGCTCCTTTTTTCTGGAATAGTCGCGCTTACGGTATTTGACTTCATCTTTATCCTGATAGGCGGGACCATGCTGTCAAGCTACCTGATGCTGATATTCACATCAATAATCATAATGCCTTTCTTCGTTGTTCTGCAGTGCGAAGCCTACATGAGAAGGTTCGCCCTATTGAGGCGCTGAATCCATCATTTTACAACGTAAAAACCGTCAAAGAAAGCATTATAAATCTCATTATACTTAACGGTTACTATGTCCATAAGGGTGCGTCTGGGTTTATTAGCAGTGGCATTGCTTGTTCTGTTCCAATTATCCTATGTAAGCGGCGCAACCAACCTTAACTTCTATTGTGTGACTAATGGCAATACCTATCCCAATCCTACCGATTCGCAGATAGCTAATTGTTTCAATTCATCTATTAACTACGTGATAATTGGGCTTCTGGTCTCTTTTATGATGGTTGCGCTCTCTTATCTGATTGGAGAAGTGATAAACATCGCCTCGTTTAAGAACTGGTACAGGAACGAGCTCTGGGAAACGATAAAGACCGTGATCATCGTTATTGCGATATTCTCCGCTGTCAGCGTTGTTGGCACGCTTGGCACATCGCAGGCTTATCAGATCGGCCCTTCCTGTTCCGGAGGATCCGGTACTGGCCTTTCGGGCTCTGGCATAGCTTCATTGTACGTAGAAGCGTCAAGCTACCTGAGCAACTGCGCTTTCTGGAATGCGGATTCGGCATACGGGGCCGCGCTTGGCGTGTCTGTTGGTAGCGGCCTGGTAAAATCAATGACCCTGATGACTTATTTCACAATTCCATTTCCACCTGTTCCGATACCTGCTCCTCCTCCTGCTACTGGTTATGTGCCCGTATTTGGGAGCTTCAATATCGGAACGGATTTGACTCCATTCTCAAGCGACATACTCCAAACGAGCATAACAAAAGGCCCGTCTTTTCTCAAGGACTATATGGGCATATTCACGTTCCCGTTGCTGCTAGTGGTGGCGACTATCAATGCGCTGATTTATCCGCTCGGTGCGCTTTGCCTCGGAATACTGCTTCCACTGGGGGTGATATTTAGGGCATTGCCGTTTCTGCGGCCGATAGGCGCGTCGCTGATAGCGTTATCAATAGCTGGTGCAGTTATATTTCCAGCGGTGCTGGTTTTCTTCAACATCCCGCTATCTGTATACATGGGTTCATTAAGTCCGGGATTCACTCCGCCGCAATCATCGTGCAATGCGTTTGGCTCCGTGTGCAGCTCCATGAATTCACAGGGTGGCAGCTCCGTTACCCAGCAATACACAGGAAGCACTCTTGGCCTTGATGCTGCTGAAAGCAACGCGTATAACTGGGGTTCCAGTGCTGGAGGGGCCGTATACTTCAACAGCGATTTCTCTCCGGTGCTGAATCTGTTGCTGCTGTATGGCGTGCCGTCTGCGCTGCAGTTCCTGTTGCTTGTGATCGACTTGGTGATAGGGATAATCGCAGCGCAAAACCTGGCAAGGCTTATGGGCGGCAGTCTGAGGTTTGGAATAGGAAAGATGAAACTTACGTGATGAAAAATGCCATTGACATGCGCTTATGGTACTGACTGGCTTCCGGTAAACATAATCATAATACTGCTTACCTTCCTGATAGTCTCTGGAATCTACATGCTGAGCAGGTTCTTCCCCTCCAGTTTCAAAGGGAAGCTCGTAAGTATCGTGAAGCAGGAGATAAGCACCGCGTTGATTAGCGTCATAATACTGCTTGTCATATTCTCGTTTTCAAATCTCTTATGCGGAGTGACTTCGTCTATAGCACAGCAGATACAGTCCTCTTCGGTCACTCCGTCACAGCAACCAGCTACAATACCATTCCCTGCACTTACGCTTCCGTCGGTTCCGACAACGAGCGATCCATTCCAGTATTCTGAGAGTTACGTCGGGAATTACGCTTTTGGCGTTGGGCCGATACTTGCGTCCCAGATATATGGATATTCCTACACTTATGGAATAGAGCAAGGAGTATGGACACAGTTTGGATACTACCTCACTGGTCTGTTGCCTTCGCTTACCCCCGTAGACTACGAAACGCCAGCATTAGGGCTCAAGATAAGTTTCCCGCTAGGTGTAGATCTTGGAGTCCCGTACGGAATACTGAGCAACTTGCTTTTGGATGTGTTTTCTCCGTTTGTCGTCCTTGGCATAGGCATGATGCTGGTGCAGTTCGTTTTGCTTGTGATAATAGAAAATTACGCCTTTGCCGTTATACTGCCCATTGCCATAATGATGAGGGCAATACCTCTTTCCACTGGGCATTTGAGGAACGCGGCCAATGCTGTGTTGGCCATAGCCATAGCGCTGTATCTTATTTATCCGGCGATGGTGGTGTTCGATACGTATGCATTGAATTGGCTGTTCACGCCATGCCTGACAGGCACTCAGCTCAACTGCAACCCTACTGCAGTTTATGTGCAGGGCGTCTATAGAGTAGACCCATTGGACAACGTATTCGCATCTTCACAATCGACATCAATACATGGAGTATCAGTTCCTCTCGGCCAGTCTATAGAAAATTTCTTTGCCGGAGCTCCGATAGGGATAATAAATTCGATCGGCGGGATATCCGGCATGAACGGCGACCAAGCCGTAATCGGCCTTCAATCGATAATATTAAAAGTCTCTGAATACCTATTTGCAGTTATAGTGATGTTTGCGATAAACTTCTCCGTAACTCTTGGGTTTGCGATGGGATTGACAAAGGCATTGAACAGCGGCGTAGAAGGCGCATCGCAGTTCTGGGGCAATTTATAGTTTAAACAGTGAAAAAATGTTTGGAAATATAGCGAGCAATGGTTTCATGAATGGTCTTACTGTGCTCAGCACTACGCCGGAGGGCTTTTCTGCAATATCCGCAAATTTCATGGCTCTTGTGGTAATCGCCATACTGATAGATGCGTCAATAGCCGCAATCTGGTATATGATCGGCGTATTGATCAACAACCAAACCGTAAAGAGGGGTGCGCGCGGGGAAGCGGTTCAGGTAATAGGTACCTCCATAATAGCCGGCGCCATACTGATGGTGTTGATGATTTTTGGACTCATATATTTCAATTCGGTCACGCAGGTCGGCGTGGCAGGTGCCACCGGCACTGTGCTGTCCCCCGGAACGATGTCTAGCATATGCGCAAATCTGGAGAAGAGCGCAGAGGTGCAGTTTGCTGCAAGCGCGGTAACAGTTGAAGGTTCCAATCCAAACACTGGACAGCAGACTCCAAGCGTATGCGACATAATAAACGGCGTCAAGAGCTACCAGTCCAGCGGAGGCACGGGTGATGTCACAAACACTTTGCTCATGGACTATCCATTGGCTACGACCGGGGTGATAATGGCAAACCTTACCAATCAGGTAGGGACTGAAATAAATGATACGTTTGTGATAGACGATTACCTTGGTGTTTTGAAGGATTTGAAGGTAACGTATGGTCTCTGCTTCCAGGATCCGGAGACTGCATCGTGTTCGGCATTCCCCTTCTTCGGAGTGCCACCAATACCTTTTACCGAGGATTATATCGCATATTACAAGATAGCATGGCAGCCATTGGCGGGTCTTGACATGGTGACAAAATCTCTCGGAACGATGTCCACGATGTTCTATCTGTCGTTGAATTCGTTCCTTGCGCAGCTGCTTTTCATAGACATCTTCATATTCGTGTGGCCGTATCTGTTGTTTATAGGCTTGGTTCTCAGAGGGTTTTTCTTCCTTAGGAAGCTTGGCGGGTTGTTTATTGCGATAGCCATAGGGGTAGTGCTGTTTTATCCGGCAATAGTGTCTATGGAGTATTTGACCAGCTACAATACTGCGGAGCTTCCGGTTTCATATCCGATTGGATTCTGCGGTGTCACAAGCCCGTATAGCTATCAGCTAAACTTCTTCAACCTTCCAAGCATACAAGGTGTTGCTCAAGATTGCGGCTGTTGGCCGAGCCTTGGAACTCTTGGCAGCGTAAGCGCGCTTTGGGCTGGACTCAACACTCCGTATTTCTGGGGTTCGGATTTGGTTAAAACAATATCTGACTGGGTAACCGGAAATGCCGGGAATGCGCAAGGCGCAGCCAGCCAGGTCGGCACATTCAGCATTCCATTGATTGGCGGCGGCTTTGCGTCAGCGCTGGCCTTTGGGGGAATACCAGTGTGCAACCCTGGCGGTTACACACCACCATCTTCAACAGGAGGGGGATATGGCGGCGGAGGAGAGGGATTTGCTTTCAGCCTTTCACAGGTATACGGGATAGTTGGTGTATCGTCATATTTCCTGCCCATAATAAACATCATAATAACATTGGCGGCAATACTCGGATTATCGGGTCTGCTTGGAGGCGATGTACAGCTTGCGGGATTGTCTAGATTGGTTTGATGGTTATGACAATGGTACTCGATAAAATCAGGAACGTGTTCGGCGCTCGCCTATCGAGAGCTGCGCTGCTGCTGTTTGTGGGCCTGGCAATCATGACCAACGTGTCTGGCGCTGACTTCTGCAGCTCTGTGCTTGGCACACAGGTCACAAGCTCGGGCGCCGCGGTGTCTGGCACAAATACATTACTTAGCGTATCCCTGCTATTGCTCCTCACTATGATTACGATAGCTGCGCTCATGTACCTGCTCGGCTCAACCTTCAGGATAGAGTCTTTGCAGCGCTTCGGAAAAAGCGAGATAGGAGAAGTGGCGATAACTGTGATAGTCGTATTGGTTTTCATAGGCTCGTTTGCGGCGGTAAACAGCCTTCCTCCTGCGGGCAACTTCCTTGCCCTTAGCCCTACTACGGTAAGCTCCGGCATTTTCTCAAATGACTGCGAGATGCTGCTTACAGGGTCGCAGAATGCAATTGGGAATCTGGTTGGCGTATTCCTTAACAACGACCTTATAACTTTTACGTCAAGCATATCTTTTGGTTTTGAGTGGAGCTTCCTTGGATTCAAGATATCCCCTCTTTCCGGGATGGATCTGCAGCTTACTCCAATAAGCACGATTACCGACGTAATAATGGCGCTTGTAGCGATACCATTGGCTGGTGCCGCGATAGTCGCGTTTTTCTACATGGTTGCTCCGTTGTTCCTTTATCTTGGAATAGTGTTCAGGACATTCCCATGGACGAGGGCAGTAGGGGGCACTTTCCTTGGCGTATTCATAGCGTTCTACATACTGTTCCCGTTGCTCCTGTATCTGTTTGCGGGTGGCACTACCGTCGGGGTAACCTCATTTGGCGGCGGGGGCGTTAGCCAGTTGATGAATACCGAATTCGGCAACCTAAATCCTGGAAGCTCATGGACGCCACCTGCCGGCGATCTCGGGATTGGCCTGCTTATGACGTTGGCGCAGAACGTAATACCAAACGTATTTTACCTGTTATTTTCACTTGTGATATCCCTGTTGATATCTTATGATTTCATGGAACTTGCAGGGGATCTTTTGGGCGCGCCAAGCCTGAGCTCAAGCCAAGCCCTCAAGAAATTGATTTAGTGTTTTATGGTTATGATTATGAATATGAAGAAGAGCAAAGAAAACAAAAAAAGGAAAGGAAAGACAGGTTTGCTGCAGCGAAGCAAAGCCAAGCTGCATTCTGTAAGACGCATGCCATTGGCGTTCTCCTTGATAGTGTCAATAATGATGGCTACTGCCATAGCGAGCGGCACAAACAACCTTCAGACTCTTCCGGTCTCTCCTTCAGCCGATTGGATAACCGTGGCAGTAATAGTGGTGCTTACTGTGATGGGCATTGCCGCGATAGTATATGCGCTTTCGGGCATCATGGATACGCAGGGCCCAAGGGCATGGGCGAGGTTCCAAATATACGAAGGAATACTCTCAATAGGACTGATAATAGTTTTCGCGACATTCACTTACCTGTTTTTCATGAATCCATCAAACTCCCTGTCTGCGATTGGCCTTGTTCCGCAGAATTCGCAAACGATACTTGATTGCACAGGCACGTATACGATGTTCGACCTTTCGACATGCAACCTGGCGGTATTTACTGCGTATACGTACGGATTCCTCGGCGTATTATTTTACATGAGCCTTTATACAGGGTACACTCCCGGATTCGGCTTCAATTTTGACGTCCCTGGCTCTGCTACGAACGCAGAGTTCGAAGTTTCCGCAAGCATGCCTAGCCTTATACCGATTTCGTGGGATACTGCGGAGACCATGGCATTCTCTGCATTGAGCGTATTGCTTCTTATGAATCAGATCCAACTGTTCCTTGTGTCCGGAGCAATGCTATGGCTTGGCTTGTTCCTGACTATAGGCCTTATAGCCAGGACGCTTGGATTTTCAAGGTCCTTTGGCGGCGCTATGATAGCACTGGCTCTTGGTCTCGGATTCATCTACCCATTGATCGTGAATGTCACTTATGGGTTCATAAACACGCAGATAGCGGCAACCCCTGACAACTCTCCTGGTTATCTGGGCTATGATATGTTCGGTTCTGTGCTTAGCTTAGTGACGGGAAGCAGCGTAAACAACGCCCTAAATGGAAATTGGGTGCTTGCCATAATGCTGGTCATGGCTGGGCTTACTTTCATACCTTTCATAAACTTTACGATTGTTGACGCTTTCATAGTGGACTTTTCGAAGGCGATAGGGGAGAGGCTCGACTTCATGTCGATGCTTGTCGGTATAATATAAATTACGTGCGATACTTGGATGATGTTCATGAATAAAAAAAAGATGTCTGGAGGAACAGAGCAAAAAGGGCATTTCTCTAGCCTGCGCTCCAAGACAAGGCTCGCTAAAATTACCATAGGGGTAATATTGGTGCTTTTCGTTTATCTAAACTCAACGAATGCCGGCAGCCAGCCTGCGGGCAACCCATGCACTACCAACTCGCAGATATTCAACAATCCCACACAGCAGCAGCTATGCGTTCAAAATGAGATAACGAGCATATGGGCCGGACTCATGCCATTGGCGATAATGGCGGTGCTGTTCTCATTTACCCTCGCATCTCTTATAATCATAATAGGCATAGCGTTAAAGAGCGACGGCATCAGGAACTTTGGGACAGGGGAGCTCTATGAGGCAATTGCGACTGCCATATTGGTTGGATTCTTCTTCCTAATTTCGGAGATGGTGATGCAGACTCTTCCAGGCATGTTTATATCAAACATAGCCACGTCCGCTGGCGGTTCTTCGGTTACTATAACCGATCCATACTCTACCGCCGTGATTGATCTTTCAAGCACGATAAACACTATACAATCTGACTATGACTGCATGTATAATGCCAACAACTGCCCAAGCACCTGTTCAAATGCCGGGTGCCTTAATGACGGTTATGGCTTCGGCAATGGGTTTGTCACTCTCGCCGCCGGGATAACCCTTACTGCAAGCGCTAGCTATGACACTGAAACTGAAGACGGGAATGTTACTACTGGCGGCAGTTGGCTCACTCCCCTAATTACGGGGGCAAAGCTTCCTGCGATATTCTACGGCTATTTCCCGCTGGTGTCCATGGGTTCATTCCTTATAGACGCGCTGTTCGTGCTCTGGGGCGAGTTTTATCTGGTATACCTGTTCTCGTTCCTTGGCCCGGTATTCGTGATAAGCGGAATAATACTGAGAGCGATATTCCCGACAAGGGCCCTCGGCGGGATGCTGATATCCGTGGGCATAGGCTTTTACGTGGTCGCTCCGTCGCTGATAGCTTTCTTCTATTCGGCGAACCCATACACGAGCGGATATGTCCTATCAAACATGTGCAACGGCGGCACTGGGGCGCCAAACTACTGCGGATTCCAGGGGCTCAATGTGATTACAAGCATAATAGGCGACATCTGGCTCCAGATACTGTTCTATCCGATACTCGTCATAGCAATAACGTACACCTTCATAACACAGCTGGCCAACTTCATAGGCGCATCGACGCAGATGAGCGGAAGGTTGCGCGTGGGCTTCATATGATTAAAGAGCTCTTGTCATTCCAAGATGCTTATAAAGTTTTTCATTCATAAATATTGGGGTCGATTGGTTTGGAAGTAAAAATGCTTGGATTCATTGCCTTTTTCGCCGCATCGGTATTCATGGTGCTCATAGTATCATCTATACCAACCGCCCTGCTTCCAAGCGGATTCAAGATACTTTTGCTCATTATCGCATTCTTTATTGATGCGGTGGCGATATCCACAAGGTTTTACTCGTATCTGATAACGCCGTTGATCAAGCAGAGGAAGAGGCACATAGTGCTAAGCAACGAAGATGCATACTGGCTTTCAGTATCCGGAGACGCAATACTGCACAGGGAGGGCGAACAGTACGTCGCTACTGTGTACATAAAGATACCGATATATGTATCGGCCACTGAAATGACCCCTGAAGAAAAGCTCGAGTTTACCAGCCAGATGGCAAAGCTCCTCAGCGTCGGAGATACCCCTACAAGGTACACGACACAAATCCACATAATGAACAAGGATTCATACATAGATACGCTTAGGAACATGATGAACTCCTCTGAAAACGAGGAGGCAAAAATGATGTCGAGCAATGCGTCTCAGAAAGACCTGGAAAGGGTAAAGGGGAAGGTAAGCATGTGGCACCATATAATGGATAACGCCTCATCAACGCTCTCTCTTGAGCAGGTCACTTATGCCGCCATATCATCGATAGGATCTAAAGAGTTCGAGGCGGTAAGCGGCGTCCAGCAAAAGGCAAGGGAGGCAATGTCCGGAATATCTGCAGTGCTCGGCGTGACTCCGAGCGTGATGACCGGCGAGAGCATACTTAGGTTTGTAGAACCGGAATACCTCATACCGTACTCTACCGTAAGCGAGCAGATATCAAAGTCTATGAGGGAAGAGGTGCTGTAATGGACGAGGAAGCGATTATGTATCTGGCGATGTGTGGCGTAGCGCCCCTCATAGCCATAGCTCAGCTTGGCCAGTTCGGCAGCGGCATCTACACCTACATAATAATACTGCTTGTGGGATTGCTCATTGGCTTCCTGCTCATAATGACGTTTGCCGACTATGTTGTATTCCCTTTAATAACCGGGATGCTTGACATAACTTTCCAGCCGTACAAGAACTACAAGATAACAAGGAGTCAGGATGCGGTGGTGAAGAATGTCAACGGGCTCTATTATGCTACTGGGTTCGTTACGGCAAACCTGTTCTCTTATGTGTTCAAGGCGGAAAAGCTCGAAGAGGATACGGAACTGAAGAGGATAGAAGCGCCGGAATCCTGGGAAAAGGTGATAATGAGCATACCATTCTCGTTCAAGTATCATGTGCTTTCTGTCGGATTGAGCGTCCAGACCGTTAGGGACGAGCTTGAAGGGAAACGCGGTTACCAGGAATACCAGATGTCCAGGGCGCTTCAGAGCGCGAAGGCCAACGACATGGTGATAGCGGACATACAAAGGAAGCTCAACGTCATCCAGGCGAGGATAGACAGCATAGGCAAGGGGGAGAAGCCAATAGCCTCCCTTATGTACATCGAGACGACTGCCGTCGGGGTAAGCGAAAAGCAGGCTCTTGACCAGCTTTCAGCGCAGGTCAAACAGCTGCAGATATCAATGAGCGCGATGGATGTGCAGCTCCTAAGGGTAGTCGGAAGGGAGCTCTACACGTTATTCAAGTTTGGCTTCGGGTTGCCGACAACATATGCGCAAGTCGCGACAAACTTCGGAGTGGAAAAATGACAAGTGATATTTATGGAAATTGAAAAAATAAACGTTTTTGGCATAATGGATGAGACTGTGCCCGTTGGTGTGGTGTTGATATGACTCTGCTTAGACTGCAACATATATTGAGCATCGAAGTGGCCAAGAGGCCATTTATATCCAGGCCGCCGGAGCCTCCTTCAGAGGTGCTGATAAACGATCCTCTCCAATCCATTTTCATCGGCACAACCAAGATATTCAGGGTGCCGTTCAGCTGGACGTTCTCAAACCTTGCGAACCCGCACATAGCCGTAGTCGGTATCACAGGAGCAGGAAAAAGCTACTTTGTGAAAACGCTTCTCATAAGGGCAAGCTACATCTGGAACACAAACGCGATAATAATCGACTGGACCGGGGAATACAAGCCATGGGTGCAACAGTCTGGCGGTGTGGTGATATCGTTTGCCAAAGGGGACTACATGAATATACTGGATCTGGCCGGCACAAAACCGCTTGACAGGGTAAAGCAGATAATGACCTCCTTTGATATACTTACCGACATCAGCGCTTACCCGGAACAAAGAAGGCTTACCGAGGAGGCAATAGAACAGTGCTATACGAACCTTGGCTTTATAGTCTCTGCGCCGCCACCGGAAGGAAAAGAGGCCCCCACATTAAAGAACGCTATATCTCTTCTTGAGGAAAAGCTGCAGGAAGGAACATATGAATATCCTGCAGAGCTCGAAAACGCCATATACAGGCTGAGGCAGTTCGCAAGGGAAGGGGAAGACTACTTTGCGAGAAAGAGCACCCTTGACATCGGGAAGATTTCAGAATCTGGACTTGTGGACATCGATTTGTCCGGATTGCCCGACGAAAACTTCAGGACTCTTGCCGCTCTTTTCATACTGCAGACGCTTAAGGAAAAGATGAGGACGGAAAAGATAGGGGAGGCGCCAGGGCTAAAGGCGATGGTTGTGCTTGATGAGGCATGGAAGGTGGCGAGCAATGAGAAAAGCGACGCCATAATGATCGTCAGGGAGGGAAGGAAGTACCAGTTTGGCCTTATAGTCGCTTCGCAGAATCCGACGGATATACACGAAGCCATATACAGCAACGTTGGCACTAACTTCATCCTTAGGATTAAATACGAGAAGTTCCTCAACTTCCTGCAGGGATCGCTTAATTTCTCCAACTTCATAAGAAGCGAGATTGGAAAGCTTGGGGTAGGCCAAGCTGCGGTCTACATGTTGTTCAGGACCGCAATAAGGTTCCCGGAGACGTTCCTTCTGGAGAAGATCCATGGCGAAGAGCCGCTGTACGTGTATACGATTGACTTCTCCGATGTGCTTACCCAGAGCGAACTTTCCGCAAACATAATACAGAAGGACTACCAGTTCGAGCAGGGAGAGTTGAGAAACAACCTCATAGAGGTCAACATAAGCGCAGACGTGATAGAGGGATTATTCAAGATGATGGATAGCAAGAGCAGGAACGTGAAGGCAACTGATTTCATAAATGAGCTCAGGATGAGGGACGTGCCAGTGCAATCCATGATATCGTTCCTGAAGAGCCTGAGCCTTGACGATACCCTGATAACAAGGATAATATCTAGGAAATGAATATGCCGTATATAAACTGATAAAATGGCCAAGCTCGAGACCTATACTATAACAAGACAGGACCTCAGAAGGATACTCATAGCGTTCGGGATGAGCGAAAAGAACATAGAGCCGATACTCGCTTCTATGGAAAAGGCCCATAGACACATAAATGTCGTCGTGTTCGCAAGCCTCCTTGAAAGGTCAGGCCTAGAAAGGGACAAGATAATGAACGTCTTGAGGAGGTTCGGCATGGACGACGTGTCCATAAGGCTGGTGCTCGACATCGCAGACGAGCAGAAGATACTTTCAGAGACCGGAAGGCTGTTTGACGTCAGCGTTGACTATGGCTGACTTTGATGCTGTAATGTTTTTACTAGTGATACGATGGCAAATGCAAAGCAAGACAGATGTATAATGTGCGGAGAGCTAAGGCATGGGCTTAAGGTAAAGGAGGATTTTGTAATAATTGCTGTAAGATGGATAAAAAGGAACATAACAAAGAACGAGAAGGGATATTCGCTTGTTGTGTGCAAGGAATGCTACGTTAACTACGACAAGGCAAAGCGCACCTTTATCAAGAGGCAGATACTTTATGTGGCAATAGGCGTGATATTCGCGGCTCTCATAACCATAGGCTCTACTGACAAGTTCCTCGCCGTTCTTTATTCGATATTGGTGATACTGTTCATGTACATGCTCTCATTGCTGACGTATGTCCCAAGCGTCGAAATGCCCAATATGGGCCAGTCCAAATCCTTAAAAAATGGGAAAAACAGTGCCAGAAGGCGCCCATAACAATATATAAAAGTGTTTGGAGCGTTATATATTGATATTAACTGTCAGAGGAGTGATTGATTGGCCGAAGTTGCACCAATAGAGCCGAGCATTGAGAGCATAACTATAAAGGGGAAGCTGCTCAACAGCTTCGAAACTATGTCAAGCAGGCTCTCTACGTTGCAGATGTTCTCGTTAAAGTCATCCGGCGACTCGCTCACCATAGCGAGGGTAGAAAGCAGGAACATACAGAAAAAGCCATTCCTGTTCTTCATCTTCGACTTCAATTCCGTTGAGATAAAGGTCACGTATTCGATAGGCCTGGATACGAGTGCAAAGATACGCAGGCTCTATGTGCTCAAGAACCTTATAGCGGTGCTTTCCCTGGTTTCAGACGCCTACGAGGCGGACAATACCGATTTGCTGCAGCACCTCGATTCTTCAATAGACGATGTGCTCGGTTCCCTGTCGCAGAGCTACAGCTCGCTTTTCAACAACTACGATTCGCTATTCAACAAATACAGGGAGCTAAAGAGGCTCAATATAGAGCTCACGAATTCCAACAAGAACCTCTCGGTGCAAGCTGCGATGTTCAGCTCTGAGAACACCGATTTAAAGGACAGGCTGAAGAAGCTTGAAACTTACTCAGACGAATCACTCATGTCGATGGTCCAGGAATGGATAGAAAGCCACGATGGGACGATAGATGTTAACGAATTCTCTAACACTTACCACATAACGCCTCCAAGGGTCGAGCAGATCCTGAACCAGATGGTGTCTTTGGGATACATTGAATTGAAGGGTTAGCATGAGATATTCCGTAAGGATAAACAAAAAGATAAGGAATGTGCGCGTCTACACGATAGTAAAGAAGGTAACCGGAAACAGCAGCGTCCTTACAAAGATCTTCCTGAAGGTATTCTCTAAAAAGGGTGCCAATGAGGAGGTGCCAAAAATAAAGTGAACGCATGATATTAGGAAAAAGACCGCAACAGACTATTTCGCAGCCGCAAACGTTACACTCTGCAAAACCTACTGACAAGAGGAAAAAGCCGTCGATGCGCAAGAAGCTGATAATGGTATTTTCGATAATGTTCCTGGTCCTTGTCGCGGTGCTTGCAGTGCTTGGCATAATGCTGCATCAGGAAATGGCATCATACAAGCCCACGTTTGCGGGGATAGGCGGCATACCATATATATCGTCATATTTGCAAGCCCAACGATCACTGTTCTATGGCGAAAGCAGCTCAATCCTGCCGTTCGTCCAGATATCCTACTCGTCACGCAATGTTTCATACATAAATGTCGTGGCGTCATATTACGATAGCCCTCCACCTACGCATATATTTGTGTTGAATTGGTCAAACCAGTGCTACCAGTGCGGTGACATCAGCGCAGTGGTGTCAAATCTGAGCCTTGACCTTGGCGCATTTGGGCTTTTGAACGGCACCAACAAGCTGAGCGTCATATCCAGGCAATCCCTGTCGACTATGCCTGCAAATTCCATACTGATAATATTGAACGGCCTTATGCCGGATTACATGGTTTCCAACTCGAACGGCAGCGAAGTGCCGTTAACACAGATCCTTTCAAAGGGGGTAACCGTAATGTACATAGGGAGGAACTTCTCCAGGCTCGTATCCGAACAAGACGTAATCGTACCTGCAATCAACAATCCAGGATATCTTACTACCGGAATACCGAGCCAGATAAACACGTCATACGAGGCTAACTCGCTTTATGTATATGCCTTCAACAACCCTACGTTCGTATTTAGCACACCGACCTCACAGGCAACCTACGGGCCAATAACATACGAAAGCGTGGGTTCCGGGAGCCTTGTCGCATTTTCAAATTACCTGAACACGTGGCCGAACACAACGGCATCAGCGTCAGACATATCGCAAGCCATCAGTTCGCTCCTATGGCTGCCATCTTTTGGTACCACTACGTTTACCTTTGCGCCATCCAACGTGGTGCTCAGTTCGGGCATATTCGGAAACGTAGGCAAACCAATAAAGTCCGGCAGGTCCTTCTTCGGTTCTGCAACTGCGTATGGAAAAATCGCCGTATCTGGCGTCAATCCAAATGGCAATGTGGTGTACGACGTGCTGTATTACACGCCAAAAATAATTTCGCAAGGGTCATTGTCGATGCCATCTATCGTTATACCTAACAAGATATTCAATGCCACGATATCCGTATTTACGACCAAGAACCAGTTCATCGAGCCCCATATGACGATTTACAATACTAACCTTACGGAGATAAGGCAGCTTCCTCCATTGTTCGCGAAGAACATAACGCCCCCAGCGTACACTGTGATATCAACGCAAAACATCGTTTTGCCTCCTGGCGGATACATAGCAAGCATAGAAGGGTTTTCAAACCAGCAGTATGCGAGCGCTTATTTCATTGTGCCCAACGTGACGCTTGGCCTGGCACAGCAGGTAAACGCGACTGCGTTCAACCTCAGCGCGACAATGGCCGGGGTGCCGTTGAATGACGTCAATGCCACCGTAAGCATAAACAACAATTTCTACAGGAACGTAACGATAAAGAACGGATACATAATGTATGCCCTGCCTTCCAATTCCAGCATACCTGGCGGTGCACTCACCTTCACTGCAAACGTGCTTGGAAGGAAATCATATTACGTAACCACTTATACGCCTGTCAACATATCGATAAACCCTCAATACATAGAGTTCATTTTCGCCATGCTGATAGTCGTTCTCGAGATCACGCTGATAAAGGCGCCGGTAAGGGACGACTTCTTCATTGATGTGCCTTCACTTCCAAAGCCGGAGAGCAGCAAGATAAAGATAAAGTCCACCGAGCTTATTGGCGTGTTCGACAAGCTCAACTATTACTACCACTGGCACTTCATGCCATTGTCAAAGAGCGAATTCAGGTTTGCAGTTGCAAACAACATAAGGATCAACAACATGCCGATAACGCTGACATACAGCAACATAGACGAAGTCCTTAACGGCCTTACCGAAAAGGGTTACATAATATCGGCAGACGAGCTCTACGCTCCTACCACGTGGATAGAGCAGAGCAAGCACGACATAGAGTACCTTGCGACTTTCAAGAAGCTTAGGTTATTCCTTGTCAGCAATGGCCATATATTTACGGATCTCGACAAGAGCGATACCTCGGATATAGTCACCACGCTCCACAATGAAAGGGCATACATAGTGGTTTACTCCAGCACAAGCAGATTCATGAAGAATCTGCCAATCGTTGCAGGTGTCAAGACATACATAGTATTCCTCAACGAGGACAGGCTTGAGGAGTTCAGGCGAAGCCTGTATGACGTTGCCGGACTGGTAAACGAGCAGCTCAAGCTTTACATATCAACTGGCACCGTTGTCCTGGTCAACGCCGACAATCCGGAGGGCCTTCCGACATAACCCGTTTATCGGTTTGTCAGGATTCGTTTGAAGCGTCACTGTCATTTTCTTCTGGGTCTTTTCCTTCTTGCTCGAAATTATCCTCTTTCCCTTCGGTCATCTCTTTTTTGAAATGCGGATAGTGCTTTGCGACAAGCCTCTCCAGCTCGTCCTCTATCTTATTTGGGCTGTTTCCCGTAAGCTCTCCGAGGTCTCCGGCCAATTGTTTTGCATATCTCATCGTTGCCTTGTACCTGTTGGCTTCAAAAGAGGCATGCTCCTTTCCGCGTATGAAGTGCTGGACCCCGCGTGCTGCTTCCATTACCGCGAGCTTTATCTCCTCTATTATCTCGTCCTCCTTTGACACCGCTTCCTTGCCCACTCCCGAGTATGGGATGTGCGTGGATGACATGTTTACGAATACGCTTATCGGCTGCGCATCCATGTCTATATTGTACCGTTTCCACTGCAAGCCTTTCACCGCTTCGGTTAGCGCGCAGTTTCCCGCATCGAATAGCAAAGGGACCTTGTTTGCGAATCTGAGTATGTTTCCCTCATAGCCCTCATCTGTCTGCTTTCCGCTGTTGCCGCCATATGCCACGGCCGCTTCTATGACAAACGGTATCCCTCCCCGGAATACCCTGGGCTTCCTCTCGACTACGCTCATGAATTCCGGGTTCAGTATGTTTTTCAGGGCGGTTTTCACCTGCTCTTCGCCAATAGGGACTATTGCGGTAGAGTCCGGCGCTATCCATTTTATGGCTTTTATCGCCTTTATCAGCTCCTCTGAATCGCTCCACGTCATCTCCTTTGGCTGCTTATCAAAATCCACGCTCTTCGCGAGTTCCTTGAGCTCGTTTACCTTGTTGGCAGTGGTCCTGGCAAACGTATCCACCATGAATGAGGATATCTTCCTGCCCGGGCTCGCATGCGCAAACTCCAGAAGATCGTTTACGGAAAGCCCCAAAGGGTGCGGCTGTACCGGTATCGGCTTTGCAGGCATCTGGTTTACCGCCCTAAGGAATACGAATTCCTTTCCGGTAGGGTCTACAAACTTTATCTGGCAATGCGGATTTGCGAGCGCTGTCCTTTTCAGATATTCATATACTCCATGATCGCTGTTCTCGTATTTTACGTCAGCAAATTCGCCTATTACTGAAAGTCCTCTGAAGTCCTCGTTCAAGTCTACCATGTCAAC
>JAMCZN010000002.1 GCA_023485505.1 Candidatus Martarchaeota archaeon
TACGGTAAGGGCGCTTGCGAATCCAAGGCCCAACTCATTGAGCACCTGCTCCTGCGTTATTGAAAGTATGTCTTTTGTGAATTGAAGGTTGCCCGCGACTATCACTGTGGGTTCTATAGAGGCGGTAAACGGTATTATATCGAGCGTCTTTAGGGCCTTTGCCACCGCAGCCGATATGACCGCACCCTTCTTTACAAGGACCTTGTCCTTGGCTATCACGACCTTGCCCTTCTGTATCTGAACGTCTATTCCGGCCTGCTTGAGCTCGGTAACCGCCTGTCCTGGCTGTATGGTCGTCTCGCCGCCGGCGACATTTATGTCTTCAGGGGCCACCTGGTTTGGCTTCGCGGCAAGCCTTATCGAATTTGATTTGAAGTCGCTGTAAAGCGTAAACGGATCGTCGTCGCTCAGCACTATCGCGGTCATGCCCGCAAGGTGCTTTGTCAACGGCTTTGTCTTTTCATTTCCTTCAAGTATCCTTGTAATCAGGCTTTTCTTCGCCACTATGAACTTGGTCTTTTGGCGCATCTTGTTCCTTGACGCCTGGACAAGCCTGTCCGGCACATTGTTCAGAGGCAGCACAGCAACCACATTGTGCTTTGCTACTTCCTTTATGCTTTCCTTGACGAATTCCTCTTTTTGTTGTCTTGTCTGCATAAATATCACAATAATCTCAGCGGTTTGCTCATTGTCATCTTCACATATACTGACTTAAGGTGCTGTTTGCCTATCTTCCTGGCAAATGAGTTTATCACCTCATCTATGTTTTCCGACAATTGTTTTGGGTCCATGCCTTCCGTGCCTACCGAGCAATGTATTGTTGGCAGGTACTTGCCCTTGTTCCTTATGAATATGGATTTGTTCATGTTGCCTATCATGGTGCCGATATCGCTGCCTATTACGGGCCTTGGCATCTTGTTCCTCGGTCCCAGGAACTGACCAAGAGCTTTCGCAATCTGAGGCATGAGCGATGGTTGCGCGATAAGCTCGTTCTCAAGCAACGAGTTGAGCTTCATCTTGTCATTTGCTACAGTCTGTATGTCACTGCCGCTTATAACCTCTGCGCCGGCGTTCCTTGCCTTTTCTACAAGGTTTCTGTCGTCACCGAAGAATATCACTTTGCTGACTCTTCCCCTTCCGTTCGGGAGTCTTATTTCCATGTTTAGCCTGTTTTCCTGCTTGCTGAAGTCTATTGCGGTAAAGTTCACAGTCAGGTCTATGCTCTGCGTGAACTTGCGTTTGCCCTTGTTCTCATTGATGAAAGCGTTAAGCTTATCCTGTTGTTCCTTTTCCATAGCGAATCCCTCCTGCCATTGGCAGTAACTGCGGGAAAAGCAGTGAAAATATTAAGTCATTAATCTTTATAAACGTTGCTGTTGCAGGGCATTGATTGTTCCGCAAATAATTCCGCAAATAAAGGATGAGCAAATGGTGTTAAGGGTGCCGGTGGGGAATTAAAAAGCACTGCCTTAACACTACATTAACAATCTCACTTATGATATATATAGCTTTTCGTTCTTTTAGGCAGGAAAGGATTAACTTTTTTGCCATGTCAAAGGTATCTTATGTACAGTCAGGAGGAGCTCGACTTTGCCTATAAATATCCATTTTCAAAGGAGGCAAAATCGGTAGTAAGCGTGATAAATCCGAAGCACATAGACCCGAAATACATAAGCATGGGAAGGTCCAGGCTGGAGGAGGCTCTTGAGAAGGACAGGCTTGAATACAAGGAGGCGAACTACGGCAAGGAGGATGCCGTAATAGCATATGCATATGCAAGGATGCTCGTAAGTGCACTGAAACGACCCGATTTCATATCCAAATACGCGAAGGCGGAAGCCAGGAGGGTGGTGGACGTGCTTGAAAATGACAGCGATCCGAACCTGCTGCAGGTATGCAACCAGCTCGGATTGAATATGAAGGCTGCAAACGACGGATTCGAGCTGCATTTTGTCGAGTTTCTGGTTAATGCGCCGAATACCGAATCCTTTGCCCTGGTAAACCAGGGGCTCACAAGCGGCAGCGTCCATCTGGACAGGCACAGGGCGATAAGGATAATATCCAAAGCGGTAGAGAAGGCGATAGCTGCGGGGCTTCCAATAAGCTACGACAGCATACCAAAGAGCATAAAGGACGCTTCAAAGGGAATAAAATTGCCGATAATAATAACCGCAATGCCCAGGGGCAATGGAAGGATAGGTTGGATAGACAGGCTTCTTGAAACGGCGATACCCGACTGCAGGCACAGGACCGTGAACATAATACTTGCGCCTTATTTGACAAACATAAAGGGGCTTGACGTGGACAAGGCCACCCAGCTCATATCCAACTATATCCAGTTGTGCAAAACGGTGAATCCTGACACGAACATAACCGACAGGTACATAAGGTACCAATGCGAATATGCAAAGAGCCATGGGCTGAAGCCATTGTCCCTAAAGAGGGCACGGACAGAGCTCGGGGCAATAGATTTCAGGCTCATTTTGGGAGAGGCGGAAGAAGAGGAAGCCGAAAAGGAGCCGGGAGAAAATTGATACGTGATTGAATGGGCGATGTTGTTGTGTTGTGCGACTACTGCGGAAAAATAGCGGTACACACATGCAAATTGTGCGGAAAGCGCGTATGCGCGGCACACTATGACGATAGCAATGGATCCTGCACGGCGTGCAGCAGCGGGAGGCAGGCAAAGACCAACCCCAAGTCCAATGGCCGAAGTTAACCATTTGTAAGCCGCATGTACTTCGTATCGTCGAAATAAAGGGCTATGGCAAATACAAGCACAACAATATCCCTTATAACAAGATCGCTAAATCCGGAAGTGACGATGAGGTCGCCGACTATCTCCAGCATTATCAGCGCATAGATTATGGAAGCTATCCTTAGATACGCCCCGGTCATAACTGCCAGGCCGACCAATAGAAGGACAGTGCCATGTACCATTATCAATAGGTTTGGGTCAAGTCCATTAAGGAAAGATGGCAGAAATGCGACCCAGTACTGTGGCTGCAATATCTCCCATATGCCAAAAGAGATAAACAGCAGAGCCAGCGCCGCCCTTGTCAATATATGCCTAATCTCGTCTCTTTTCATTTTATCCCTTTACTACATAACCGCTTGAGTTTATAAGGACAATCCCGTCATCGCCCATTGAGTACTCTCCGGTTGGCGGCGAATCGTCACCAAACGAACCGTCTATATAATATAGGCTATCGCCGTTTGGGACTATGTATGCACCTGCAGAATTGTTCGTCCCATACTGCATAAACTGCACTTCGGTGCTGCCGTTTGAAAGCACACTCCTCGTAACATTGAATCCGGTTACAGCAGACTTTGCGGCTCCGCTCAGGGTGGGAGAGGATATGAGATAGGAATACTGGTAGTATTGAGTGCTTGAGAACAGAGTCGCGTTGGATTGCTGCTGCGACTGTTGCTGCGTCTGCACGGAAGCGCCTATCGTAGACGGTGACGACGTAGCAGTCTTTGATTGGGCGTGTCCATCCATAACATAAACAACAACCACAACCGCAATAACAACGGCGGCGATTACGGGGAATATCATATTTCTAAAGTCCATATGTGTATTTCAACCGTAAAACTTAAAAGGTAAGTATACAAAAATATACTATTAGCAAAGACCGGTAATTTTGGATTTAAAGAAAGACATAAAAACCTTAACGCGAAATAGGATTTGTCAAACGGTAATAGGAGCAAGGAAACGCCCGATCCCATCTCGAACTCGGAAGCTAAGCTTGCTCACGATACGTGTGTACTGCCTTCGGCGGGAAATCGTATTGCTGTTTGGCATTATATTTCTGTTTTTGACCGATTAGTTAATCCCAGCGCAGCGTCTGGAATATGCCGCGCACCTAATGCAACAGCGCCCTTATAGTCCCGGAACTCTTCAAAGTGTAGAATGCGGCATCCGAATTATCAAGCCTTTTCATAAGCGACGTGGCAAGTACAAAGTCGCTTGTCCCCTCAAGGCTTGACCTGACGACAAACGCCTTTTTGTTCACGCTCTTTACGAATTTCGGGTTTATCTTGTGGTAATTCGCTTCGCCCACGCATTTCATAAGCTCCCTGGAAAACGATATCCAGAACTCGTTTTCGTTGACATCCTTTTCCGGCCCTTCCATGTCCGCCATTTCTACAAGAACGTATCTTTGCTTGTCCCTCATCCGTTCACCAGGTATTTGTTTATCTCGCCTATGCTGTGCCTCGCATACCTCTCGTCCGCACCCACAAGCTTCGCGAGCTCTATCAGCTGCACGTAAGAGTTTAGGTATCTCTTTGTTTTTGCCATGCTGGCAAAGCTTACCTCTATCCCATTGGACCTCGCATAACTGAACAGCTTTCTGATCCTATAGATATTCCTTGACCTTTCTATGCCATATGAAGCAGTTATCGCAGTCATAGGCAGGCACAACACGCAGTTCCTGTCCCTTATCAGCTCCATTAGCTTCTTGTCGATATGAAATCCAGTCATTGCAACGGCGTTGGCGCCGCCCCTTACCAGGTTTGCAATCTCTTGTTCGTCCTTGCCAAAGGCGATTGTGTTCGCGTTCCGCTTACCTGTATTTTGTTTGCCGTGGCCGAACGCCGTTATGTCCTTGTTGATTACGGCAATCTTCTTGAAGCCGAGCCGCTTCGCTAACGATTCATCAAACGCACAGGTCTCTGATACGATGTCATAAAAATCCAAAAGCACACCAATTACATTCCAATTTATGCCACTGGTACTTCCTTCTCCAATGACGACTCGTTATTGCCAAATATCTCCTTTTCGAGAACATCGCACATCTTATTTGACGGATAAAGCAGTTTTATGAGTTTCGTATGGCCCCTTATGCCCTTTCCTGATTCAAAAGAGGCGATTAGGCCCTGCATCTCCAGTTCAGACAGGTATTTCCTGTACCAGCGTTCGCTCTTCGGCTCCTTCTTCATCCCCTCAGTGAGCGACTTGTACCGGTTGTAAACCTCTCCGCTAAATAGGTATGTGTCCACACCGTCAGTAAGTTTCTTGTATGAACCTCCGCTTTGTGTTAGCAATGACACCGAATAAAGGACAAGTTTCTGGTGCTCTGGAAGCGTGGATACGACGTCGTATACTATCTCATTCTCGGCGACCTTTGCGGCTTCCTGCGCTTCCTTCATGGAGACCTTGCTCATGTCGTTCTCATCTGCAATTTCTCCCGCCTTTGTAAGTATCTTCAGTGAGAGCCTTGCGTCTCCACCCTCCTTTGCAGCCAGAGCAGCAACGAAGTGTATTATCTCATCGTCAATAATGTCTTTCCTGAACGCGGCGTTTGCCCTGTCCTTCAATATCGCATAAAGCTCAGTAGCGTAGTATGGCGCAAATACCAGTTCCGTCTCGTACAGTGTCGAAAGGCTCCTCGGATCTAGCTCCTCCTTGAAGGATACCTTGTTAGATATGCCTATTATTGTGACGCCTCCGGCCCTTATGTCGCTGTTAATCCTTGTCAAAGTATATATAAGGTCGTCAAGGTCCTTGACGACATCAACTTCATCTAGCACTGCAACAAGTATCTTGTTGTCTTCCTCTATCCATGACGTGAGCTTTTCGTAAAGGTCCACAGCGCCAAAGCCCCTTTTCGCATACGTTGGCATATGGTCGCTTATTATCTTGTTCAGCACACGGAACCTTGAATTGTATATCCTGCAGTTTATGAACGATATCTTCGCCCTCACGTTCGGGATGTTCTTTATCTCGTCTATCACATATTTTACGCATGATGTCTTTCCGGTTCCCGTCTTTCCGTATATGAAAAGATTCCTTCCGCGTTCCCCTTTTAAAGACGGGGCCAATGCCCTCTCTATGCTGTTTATCTCCCTTTCCCTGTAAAGAAGCCTTTTAGGAGTAAAGTGCGGTGACAGGACTTCCACGTTGGAAAATACCTTTGACTCTGCCAACATGTCGCTTAATGAACGCATCTTGCCCCCTTCTGGCGCCGTTGCCATGAGGAGATTGCAATCTTAACTTTAAAATCCTTTGCTGTCCAAAGCCGATTGTCGACTACAGGCATATTTCCCAAAATACGGGAAAATGTGGTTTTGAAGGTAACTTTTGTCCAACATTTTATACCTGATTATTAATTGGTTTATTTGATTATTGTACACGGGATAACAACCTATTTATATCAGGATAAACCGAGTCCAATCACAGATATAATTGGTGTGATTATGGTCGAGAATACAACTGCCCCTAAAGTGGAAAAGCCGATGGTGAGGTCTAACGTACCAGCCGCAAATGCGCTTATAGGCGTTAAATTTCCAGTGCTTGACCACGGCTTCATAATGCTTGTAGACTATATGGGAGATGATAATGCAATAGTGCAAGCTGCAAGGACCTCTTATGGACTTGGGACAAGGACCACAAGAGAGGACAGCGGACTTATACACTATCTTATGAGGCACAGGCACACGACACCATTTGAGATGGTTGCCATAAAGGTATTCGCATGCATGCCGATGTTCGTAGCGAGGCAGTGGATAAGGCATAGGACAGCAAGCGTGAACGAATACTCTGCAAGGTATTCCGTAGTTCCTGAGACGTACTATGTTCCAGAGAGTTCCGAAGTCCAAGCCCAGTCGAAATCAAACAGACAGGGAAGGGGAGGCAAGCTCCAGAAAGAGGTTACAGATAAATTCAGGGCCAATGTTAGAAAGATATCTGACGAGGCATACAATGATTACTCGGAGGCGCTTGAAAATGGCGTAACAAGGGAGCTTGCAAGGATAGTGCTGCCGGTCAACTATTATACGCAATGGTACTGGATGGCAAACCTGCACAACATATTCCATTTCCTGTCTCTAAGGATGGACAGCCATGCGCAACATGAGATAAGAGCATATACTTATCCTTTTGCGAACATAGTCAAGGCAGTAGCGCCGGTCGCTTATGATGCTTGGGAAGAGCTAGTCTTTAAGTCGGCAAACTTCTCGGATAGAGAACTCACTGCCCTTAAGCACCTCCTTAGAGAAAACATGAATCCGGAAGAGGCTTGCGAGAAGGCAGGTATGGCATTGAGAAAGGAGGATGGCACCCCACTCAAGAGTGGAGCTGGAATTGAGTTCATTGAGAAGATAAACCGCGTATCGAGACAAGTAGATAAAAAACTCGAATTGGATGGATAAGTTACAGCAATACAAAAGCTATTTATTCCTAGTCAGTAAACTATCTTCGACAAGGTAGGTATAGCATGAATAATAATTATGATAGTTACAGGGTTTATGCGCCTCTTGCGATTCTTTTGCTTATAGCTTTGCTTCCAAACGCGCATGCGAACTACAGCCTCATGGGCATAAACACCACCATGGTGCTCAATACCAACACCAGCGCGCAGGTGACAGACATATTGGAGTTAAGCGTCAGCAATGCATCAGTATCGCAGTACTCCGCGGACAGGCTGTCGTTCAACCTTACCATAAACCAGTGGCAGAGCATAATAGGCAAGGACCTAATAGAGCACATAGTGAATCCAAAAGGCACTATTTACAATATAAGATTCCTGCCGGGGCCATTGACGGACTCCCTTAACGGAAAGGTCGCTTATCTTGTGCTAATGTACTCAGTTTCAAATGTCCTTACGGTAAACCAAACTGGACCGAGGACTTTCCTTTACACTTTCAATAAGAATGTATTCAATTTTGTAAATGCGCAGAGTGGAGAGGTACTCGGAGACAACACCACACTGACGATAGTGCTGCCACAGGGGGCAAGCGTAAACAGCACGTATCCGCCCCCGGATTTGCCGCTTAACTTTGGAAGCACTTATACGAGCAGCTCTGCGATCAATACCACAAAACTCGTATGGAACACCGATGAGCCGCTGTCGAAGTTTGCACTTACGTTTACGGTCGACGAAAGCCGCGAATCAGAGGTGCTCACTTTCTTCGACGGGATGTACGGCTACTTTGGCAATTATATTTATGTGATAATAGGCGCAGCTATTGTACTGTTTATACTTTATGAATATCTTAGGATAAACAAATAGCTGATGCGCTTTGGTTTTGATGTGTTGTTTATGCACGAATACGAGTATAAGATTTTATCATTCATCAAGGGCAAGAGAGGGGTTACGCTGGATGATATAGAATCAGGAACATCCATTGGAAAGGACTCGATATTGTGGGCCATCGAAAGCCTTTCAAAAAATGGAGCGCTCAAAATCGAAAAAACGTCATCGACAACGGTGCAGTTCAAGAAAGAGGGGGAATCTTACCTGGAACATTTTCCAGAAGAAAGCGTAGTCGCAAAACTCAACAAGACGGATGGAAAATCCAAGACGTCCGACATAACAGACCAGATAGGGTTGCTCTGGGCAAAGAAGAACGGCTGGCTCGTCATAGAAAAAGGTTTTGCCTTCCTGACAGACGCGGGAAAGGACGCTTCCAGAAAGGGGTTCGCATATGACTTAAGATCTGTGCTCAATGGACTCTACAAGAACAAGCCGAACATCCCACAAGAATACAATTCAAAGCAACAGTTTGTAGACATACTCGTAAAAAGGAACCTGATATCCGTGGAGGAAAGGAGATCTATAAGCGCCATTGAAGCCACTGACGAAGGGCTTTCAATGCTTGCCAAGTACAAACCGGAGAAGGGCATTGATATACTTACAAGGGAAGCGCTCAAGAGCAGGATATGGGAGAAAGAGGGCTTCAGGCCATACAACATAAACGCGCCTCCGGAAGAGGCGTATCCGGGAAGGCTCCATCCAATGAGGGAGTTTGTCAATATCGTAAGGCAGATCTGGTTTGAGATGGGCTTCGTGGAGGTGTCAGGCCCAATAATAGAATCGGCATTCTGGAACTTCGACGCGCTGTTTGAGCCGCAGGACCATCCGACAAGGGATATGCAGGACACATTCTTCCTGTCACAGCCAAATACGTTTACGATAGAGGATCTTGAAGCGCTCGAGCAAGTGAGAAAAATGCACCTTACTGGATGGAAGGAGGCCTGGGAAGAAAGGATAGCGCAAGGCGCGCTGATGAGGACCCAGGTTACAGCATTGTCTGCAAGATACATGAGGAAGCTTGCGCTTACCGTAAACCAGAATTATCCTCTCAAACTTTTCTCTGTGGGAAAAGTCTTTAGAAACGAAAGCATCGATTACAAGCATCTTGCAGAATTCAACCAGTATGAGGGGGTGATAATAGGCAACAACCTCACCCTTGCAAATCTTATACACACATTAAAGGAGTTCTACGGAAAGCTTGGCTTCAACAACGTCAGGATAAGGCCGTCATACTTCCCGTTCACAGAACCCAGCATAGAGGGTTATTACTATGATGAAAAGCTAGGAGAGAACATAGAGCTGACAGGAGGGGGCATAATAAGGAGGGAAATCACAAAGGCCCTCGGAATAAACAAGACGGTAATCGCGTGGGGGGGAGGAGTTGAGAGATTCCTGCTTGACAAGCTTAATGTCGATTCGATAACTATACCGTTTAGGAACAACGTAGGCTGGCTGAGGAACAGGCAGGGCATAAAGGAATGAGTATGGGATGAGTTAATGGCGATATTGACATTTGACCTGGTAGATTTCAAGGCTGCGGGTTACGAACAGGAAAAACTGATAAACGTGCTTACCACGATAGGAATGGAAGTGGAAGCCATAGAGGAAACACATATAGTGCTTAACATCACGCCAAACAGGCCGGATCTGCTTGACTTTATGGGACTAGTACGGGCACTTGACAACTATACCGGCAAACGCACACCCAAGT
>JAMCZN010000033.1 GCA_023485505.1 Candidatus Martarchaeota archaeon
TGAAGTCACCCGTGCTTATGAGGTTTATCCCTTTCTCCCTGGTGGTCGCATCTATAGCTGGCAGAGTTATGGCTTCGCTGCATGCCATCGCGAACCTTGAATGTATATGAAAATCGGCAATGACTCTCATTTTGTCAACCACTAGGATACTTTGAGTCACTTTTATTATTTATTTTGAAATATTCTCGTATCGTTTCTTTTGTTTTCATAGAATCAGCTACGATTTGCTTGTCACTCCGTTCTTTGGGCATATCCCATCCAATAGGCATTTGCTGCACATTGGTATAGGGGCCTTGCATACTGCTCTTCCGTGGAACTTTATCACATACGCTATGTGACCCCAGTCTCTTTTCTCTACAAGTTCCATTAAATCCGTTTCTGCCTTTTCGGGATCTGTATTCTCGGTAAGTCCGAGCCTGTACGAAACCCTGCCGACATGAGTATCTACTGGGATCCCTTCTGCCTTCCCAAACGCATTTATCAGAATGGTATTTGCGGACTTCCTTCCTATTCCAGGCAACTCGACGAGTTTCTCCATTTCGTCCGGAACCTTGCCTCCATAAGTGCGCTCAATTACCTGGCACGCAGATATTATGTTCTTGACCTTGTTCTCCGCGAAAAGTACGCCATGGATGTGCTTTAGTATGTCATTTGGGTTTGCGTTTGCGTAATCCTTTGCAGTCTTGTAGCGCTTGAATATCTCGTATGTGCATGAGTTGACGACCTCATCTTTTGACCTTGCGGCAAGTATTATCGCTATTGTCATCTCCAAAGGATTCGAGAATTTCAGTATTTCCCTCGCACTTGGATACTCCTTTTTCAATGCAGAAAGAGCACCCAGTGCCGTAGGCTTATCAAGCAGTTTTGCGTCAGCCATAAACTTTTATAGTTAGATAGCTATATATTATCTATCTTGGGTGAATCAATGAAAATAACGAAATTTGCGCATTCCTGCCTTTTGATTGAGGATGGTTCCGTAAGGCTTCTTTTTGACCCTGGAAAATACTCCACAAAGCAGAATAGATTAAACAATATTGATGCCGTGTTCGTAACTCACGAGCACGTTGATCATTATGCCACCGAATCCATGAAAGCGATAGTTGCGAATAATCCCAACGTCAGGGTGTTCACAAACAGGGGAGTTGCGGCATTGCTTGATAAGGATGGAATAAAATATTCATTGCTTGAGCACGGACAATCAATAGATGTAAAGGGAGTAGAAGTAGAGGCGTTCGGGGAGAAACACGCAGTGGTCTATCCGACAATACCGCTAGTGGCAAATACCGGTTACCTGATTGCTGGGAGGCTTTTCCATCCGGGAGACCAATTGACCGTTCCCCCAAAGGGCATCGAACTGCTCGCGTTGCCAGTTGCCGGGCCATGGGTCAAGGTGTCTGAATTCATAGATTATGCCAAGGCAGTCAAACCGAAAACGTGCTTCCCGATACACGATGCAAGTATCACTTCGGATGCATCCCAATATTCGCTTGCGCCGAAACTGCTTGAGCCTTCCGGAATAAAGTATATCCCATTGGCAACAGATGGCATTGCCGACTTTTGAATTTGGCGACTTTCATGGAAAAGATTACCTTGGTAACCCATAACAAAGGGAAGATAGCCGAAGCAAACGAACTTGCAAAGCGTTTTGACATAGAATTCGTCATGTCGGAGACCAGCAAGAAGCTTGAAATACAGGCTGAAAACCTTTCAGACGTTTCTGAATTTGCGGCAAGGAACGCGTTCGTAGTGGAAAGAGGACCATTGCTCATAGAGGACTCCGGTCTTTTTGTAAAATCCTTAAATGGCTTCCCAGGGGTATATTCGGCGCAGGCTTTTGCCCAAATAGGCAATGCTGGAATCCTAAAGCTAATGGAGGAAACAAAAGACAGGGATGCTTACTTTGAATGCGCATTAAGTTTCTTTGACGGAAAGACCATGAAGACCTTTGTTGAAAGGGTCAGCGGAAGCATAATATTTGAAGAAAAAGGACGCTACGGTTTTGGTTATGACCCGATATTCTCACCAGAGGGATACAATGGAAAGAGCTTTGGCGAAGTCCAAATTGCGGGAAAGAATGGCATATCGCATAGAAGCAAGGCTTTCGAGGCGTTCTGCAAATGGTATTTGGATGAAAAGCGCTAAGGACAAGACAACGGTAATACTTAGGAGGCTCAAGAAAAGGTATCCAGAGGAGCTAAGGACAAGGCTCCATTACGGGAATCCATGGGAACTCCTTGTAGCCACTATGCTTTCCGCCCAGTCACAGGATGCGCAGGTCAACAAGGTGACCCCTGCCCTTTTCAGGAAATATCCCAATATCAATGATTATCTTGGCGAGAAACCTACGGACCTTTATCCTTACGTCAGGACACTCGGGCTTTATAGAAACAAGTCGAAGAACATAATCAAAGCGGCGCGATACATCAATGATAATTTCAACAGCAAAGTTCCGAGGCATATGGAACAGCTAGTCCAGATACCTGGAGTGGGAAGGAAAACCGCAAATGTAGTACAGGGGAATGCCTTTGGGATCATGGAGGGAATAGCTATAGATACGCATTGCATAACAGTTGCAAACAGACTCTTCCTTTTCAACACCAATAACGCGGAAAAGATCGAGAATAAGATGATGGAATTCGTCCCGAAGAGGGAGTGGATAAACGTGACGCATCTTCTGATTGCACTTGGAAGAGACGTATGCACTGCTAGACGGAAATACTGCAAGAACTGCGTGTTAAATGATATTTGCCCGTCAAGCACGGTGAATAAATGATAGCCGCACTTTATTCCGGGGGAAAGGATTCAACACTCGCGATACACAGGATGTGGGGGCAGAGCAAAAAGGCAGAACTGCTTATAACTATCGTATCCGAGAACGACTTCAGCTATATGCTCCAGAAGATAAACGTAAATTGGACGGAATTGCAGGCGCAAGCGATGGGAATAAGGCACGTATTTCATTACACAAAGGGAGAAAAGGAAAAGGAGCTCGTAGATATAGAAAGCGCGCTCAAACAGAACAATGTAACGGAGCTTATAACCGGAGCAGTTGCAAGCAGATACCAGGCAGACAGGATAAACAATATCTGCAGCAAACTTGGAATAAAGCATTACTCCCCATTATGGGGCATGGAGCCGATAGATGAACTAAGGGAGATATCCCAAAGTTTCAATGCGATAGTCACGCAGGTGGCAGCAGAGGGATTTGACGAAAGCATGCTAGGGGCGCGTATCGACGATAAGATGATAGAAAAGCTTCAAAACCTGTATCAGAGATACAGGATCAACATGTCTTTTGAAGGAGGAGAAGCCGAAAGTTTCGTTATTGACGCGCCGTTATTTAAGAAAACGATATCAATCAACAAAGCAAGGAAAGAATGGAATGGTTCTGTTGGCAGGTACGTAATAGAAGAGGCACGGCTCGTTGACAAAGGGTGATAATATGCCAATAAGGATAAAGGAGATAGAAGCAAAGCACGTCCTTTCAGAATCAAAACTGCCAGATGCCGATTATGTAGTTAACCCTTACACCGGATGTGAATTTGGATGCGCTTATTGCTACGCAAGCTTCATGGGAAGGTTTGTCAATGAAGCGATAGACGACTGGGGCAATTACGTCTATGTGAAAAAGAATGCGGTTTCCGTTTTTGAGAAGGACCTGGCAAGGATGGGTCCGAGAGAGCGGACAAAATCGATATTCTTTAGTTCGGTCACAGACCCGTATCAGGGTGTAGAGGCAAAATACAAACTCACCAGAGGCATACTAGAGGTGCTTGCGAGGAACAACTATCCTGGAGAAGTGGGAATCCTCACAAAATCTTCTATGATAACCAGGGACATAGATGTGTTGCACAAGATCGCAAAACCAGATTTGGGCATGACCGTCACCACGACAGATGACAATCTTAGCAGATTCCTTGAGGTAAGGGCGTCAGCAACAAGCGCGAGGTTACAGACACTGAAGAAGCTTACCGATGAAGGCTTCAGGACTTTTGCGTTTGTGGGTCCACTATTGCCTCACTTCAGATACGAACCCGAACTTCTTGATGGATTATTTGGAAGTATAGTCGGTTCAGGGGTAAAGGAAGTTTACGTTGAGCATATGAACCTCAACAACTACATTAGGAAAAGGCTCCTTGACTACTTGAAGAGGACACGCCCGAAAGTCAGTGCCATCTACGAGGAGGCAGCAACAGACGAGCACAGAAAGGAACTGGATAAGATTGTTGGAGAGCTCTTAAAGAAACACGGGCTTAAGCTAAGGCTCATGGAAGTAATAAGGCATAATGAATGGATGAAGAAGGGCTAGATAGTAGCATGGCTTTTTAAGTTTTTCCGGCGTTCTAGATATATGGGATTTCTTTCTGAACGGAGCAGATTCACAAGAAATGATATTGAAGCCCTGGATATGGTTTCGGAGAAGCTCAGAAAGGCGGGAAAACGGATAACAAGCCTCAATAGGGGCGATCCTGCAAGGTATTTTCCCACTCCCAAATATGTCATAGATGCCTACATAAACGCATTAAGGGAGCATAAGACATTTTATTCTAGGGCGCAGGGAAGCATCGAACTGCAGGAGGCAATAGTTGGCAGATATGGGAGAATGCACAACTTAAAAATACGGCCAGAGGATGTAATAGCCACGGCGGGCATCACCGAGGGGCTTTCATTTATCAACAGCGCCATAGTCAATCCGGGAGATAATGCAATAATCTTCAGGCCGTACTTCACTCTTTACACCACGTATCTGAGACGCAATCACGGCGTACCAATCCTTGAGAGATATGACGAGAACGACTCATGGAACGTGCACGTTGGAAACCTTAGAAAGACATTGACCAAATTAAAGATATCGAACAAAATAAAGCACTTGAAATATATTCTGGTGACAAACCCGAACAATCCAACAGGAACCGTCCTCAGGAGGGACATCCTTAAAGAGATAGTTGAACTGGCAAACGAGTATGGGGTGTTCCTGATTAGCGATGAGATATATGATGAAATTACATTCAATGGCGCAAAATTCACCAGCGTTTCAGAATTGGCAAAAGGAGTCCCGTATGCATTGCTCAACGGCATCTCAAAGAGCTATGATGCTACTGGATTCAGAATTGGCTATATAGTATTGCCTGAAAATGACAAAAAATCAACAGCGCTAAGAGACAAGCTTGGGGATTATGCAAGGGCAAGGATTTCACTCAATACACCGGCGGAATATGCAGCATCGACCGCGATAAACGACACAAAGGAGCATAAGAAGATGGCAAAACATATGGTTAAAGAGATAGAAAATAGGGTCAATTTCTCGACAAAGCTCTTAAGTGAAAACCCATACCTTTCCATAGTAAAGCCAAATGGCGCTTTCTATGTATTCCCAAAGATCGATCTTCCACAGCTCAAATTCAAGGATGATGTACATTTCGTCACTTCGCTTCTGGAAAAAGAGGGAGTGCAGGTTGTCTGGGGTTCCGGCTTTGGGGAACCATCGCACTTCAGGATAGTTTCATTGGCGGAAAAGAGCGTCCTTGAGGATGCAATAAACAGGATAAACGATTTCTGTATAAGGAATGCGAAAAAGTAGCTATTGTTTGCAGTTCCGTTTTAGTATTTTTATTGTCCCATTGGTGGCATCCAAATCAACCAGATCGCCGTTGTTCAGCATTCTTGTTGCATTTTCAACACCTATTATGCAGGGCACACCAAGTTCTCTTGAGATTATTGCTGCATGTGAAGTTATCCCACCAGTTTCAGTAATGATAGCTGCTGACCTTCTCATCGCAGGGACGAAATCTACGCTAGTTGCCTTAGCCACAAGTATTTCACCCTTAATTATCTTGTTTGCCTGCGATGAGTTTAAGATTATCCTTACCTTTCCTCGCACAATGCCCAAGCTTGCAGGAGTGCCGTTGAGTATCTCGGTAATAGCTGCTTTCTTTTCCACCTTCTCAGTTATCTTACCCAGAATAACCTTAGCGTCTGCACCCGACAGTATGTACTCAGAAGCTATGTAAGCAGTTAACTGCCTGCGCTGCTTTACTAGCTCTTCTGCAGAACCTTCTCTTTCAAGCAAGCCAATTATTTCCTCAGGTAACAACAGCTTTAATTCAGAATAGGATACTCCCAAGCGCTGTGCAACAGCGGTATAAATAGGTACCAGAAATGATGTGGATTTGCTTGTCACAACTCCTGTTTGCGTCCTTGCATATGCCGCCGTTTGCAGACCCTGAATGAGCGCAAGCATCTGGTTATTTGGCTTCAGCTCTTTGATTGTCTCTTTCGCCTCAATGATTGCCTTTCCATCAAGCAATCTTTTCAACGCGGTTACCTCTGCGTTGTATTTTTCCCTATCCTTGTACATATAATCAAATAGTTCGTTGTACAGCTCCTCTGGTGATTGCGGTTTGCCGTTTGCCAATATGTGCAACCAATTGAACTTCTCATGATGCGCAAGAACCAATTTTTTCAACTCTAAATCATCGAGTATAAACTGCTTGAATGCCTCCTTACTATTTACTTTTTTTATTTTCTTGCTTTTGATAGCACCCAATATCCTAAAGAACGATTCTCTTTCAAAAGAAAATTCAGTAGGTTTCAAAGGAGTAGTCAATCTCGTCAAGTACAAGGATACTTCTGATTTGTCTTTATTCAGCTGCGATAGGCGCCCAATAATATATTCTTTCAATATCGGAATGAGCGAGCTTTCAAGATAGCCGCAGTATTGATCTATTGCTATATTGTAGGGTAGACAGGCCCTTGCCTCCTTAAACAACTTTGTCAGTGATTTAGGATTGGGATTCTCAACACTGCTGATTATATCTGATATTTCGTGCAGCTTCTTGATGTCTGCATCATATCTGCGGTCAAATTCGTCAAGAGGCTTGAATAGCGCCTTCGGATCCAATTTATATTTTTCCTTGATGATGGCATTGGCCTCTTCCTCCTCATCCTTTGATGTATACACACTTAGAATCGGACCATTGAAGAAGTCTGCATAATATTTTATTGTGAATCCACTTATCTTGGCCATTTCTTTTTCATGGTTGACCAAGTCAAGCAGAGGCCAGTTTCCAGTCCAGCGCCATGCCCAAGTATGCTCATCAAGGAGCTTTAACACCTTAACTCTATCTGAACTACTTTCCATCTAAAACCACATATGAAACGTATGAGAATCCATTTTTATAATAATTTACAAAATATAAAATAGTATCTATATGGCTTTTTGGTTGGTACCGAAAAGGATATTATATGCACTGTTAATAAGATACTAGCCCTTACGGGTCAGTGTAAGCTTATTATCGGGCCTGTCGTCCAACGGCTAAGACGCTAGCCTTACACGCTTGAGACCGGAGTCCGACTCTCCGCAGGCCCATTTTGTTTCTTCAAACCGCTTATTTTTTTAGATTCAGCCAAAATTAACCATTTTCATGCATATTTGGTTAAAAATGATTTTTAAGCATGAATTTAAAACATATCTGAGAATAACGTCGTAAGTTTTATGTATAAAAATACATATTAATTTCGACTTGTATCAATACTTTTACTTTTATCTCTAAAACAAAAACACATTCTTAAATTAATGTTTTGCACTAGAAAATTAGTGAGTGAGATGAAAAAGAAGGCGAAAAAGGGCGGAAAACGCAGCAAGGCAAAGAAGCACAGTAAGCGCTGACTTGCTACGTAAGGCAGAGCTATTTGAAATCGGCTCTGCCGCCCCGTTTTTAACGCCTAAGTAATTTCTTATGCTCCAATTCCAACAGCTGCTTTTTTATTATCCCAATTGGCTCAATGAATAAGTCTCTATATGGATTATTTGATACATGACTGTTGCTTGTTATTAGTACGTTGCTGGTATAACTAGCCGACCCGCCCTCATGCACCAGGTATTCCAAATTCATTCTCTTCCCTGCAAATTCGGTTATGCTTACTACTTCTACCAGCGCAATCCACGTATCTGGAGGCCAACCGCATCGCAATGCAGCAAAATCACCCGGTTTGAATCTCCCTCTTTGAAGATCTTCGAGCGACCTTAAATGCTTGCCTTCGGACTCCCACTTTTCTCTCATCTCTATGCGATGCTGCAGAAACCGCACGTAGAGCCTAAGCTTACGATACGACCCAGTTTCCATTTCATAGTTTTTTGTTCTCTTTTGTATGTCCATTCCACCACCTATACGTCATTGCCCCACCCTCTTGGCTTCGTTATAACCAGCGCATATCCTGAGCATACCTTCCGGTCTCACTATAAAGAATTGGAATCTTTCATCTGTCCTTCTCTTGAAGTAATGTATATTGTCCTCTTTGTCTTCATATACCTCTATCGAGTCAAACAATTCGCCAAGCTCATCTAGCACTGCACCCTTGAAGATTTCATCATGGACTTCCTCCCCGTTTGGGTTAGTGAGCAATGCGTCATAGCGCAATCCGATCTCATCCAAAGTCCTCTTAGTATCCTCTTCTACGCGCTTCCACCTTCCAGTAAGGACAACAACCAGAGAATGCTCGTCATTCTGGTTCAGCTTACTCACAAGGTCAATGTTTGGTCTAATCAAATGCCTGTATTTTGTCGCAACCAGGTCGTGAGACTTTCCCCTTATCTCACGCGACTGCCTCTGAAATTCAGATTTTGAAAGCGGTCTTCCGAATACTTCTATGTCCGCACGTACCTGCGCATCATCTGTGAACACCAATGTACCGTCAATATCCACAACCTTTATTGACGTTTTTCCAGCTTTGCGGCTTTCGCGCAGCATATTCGCAGTAGAGGGATCTATTGACTTGCTTATTGGTTTCGTAGTTTGTGTTTCGGTCATATTTATCACAATACTACTAGGATTATGCAATTATTTCGTAATTCCTTTTTTGACAATTTTTCGATAAATTTTTAGACTTTTGAGAAACACATTTATTGCTTTCCTAACATAAATAATCGTATAAATATGATAAATTTTGATGTAGAATGCAACTTCAACAAAAAGTACAGCATAGTTACGCGAAAAATACTCAGGATGTTGTCAGAGGACGCCAGAATCACAATCACTAGCATGGCAAAAGAGCTGAAGCTTTCTAGAAAGGAGGTAGCAAAACGTTTAGAGCATATAGAAAAGGAATTTGATATCAAATATACATTGGAACTAAGTAAAACGAGGATTGGTTTCAATAATCCACACCTTATCTTGGTAAAATTCAAGGACAAACCAGACTATAAAAAGCTTGCAGCTTTATTTGAAAGATCATATATACCGCAACTTGTCGTTCCTGTGCGCAACGGCACATATGACCTGTTCGTTTATGCAAATTCTTCATCATTCAGGGATTATGTCCAGTGGGACAGGGATATGAGAAGGGAACTGATGTTGAAATATAATATGCAATGGGAACAATCGCAGATAGTACTCACAAGGCTCGGCCACATACCACTAAGGGACGTTATAATACAAAGAGCCAGAATTCCGGAAGATGAAAAAAAGATGTTAGTCGTTTTGAATGAGAATTCCCGTATCTCATTCAAGGAGCTGGCGTCAAAACTGGGCATTAACTACAAAACATGTATATATGACTTCAACATAGTAAAGAAGAAGTATATTAAGCGATTTACGCTATCGATTACCAAACCGCCACACATATCCATAATGTCTTTATTCGCGAAATATGTGCCTACAGAAGCGCACGAACGCGCAAGCAGCTACTCCAGGCGCCTCTACACTACAGACGAACAAAACTCGCTCATAAGCAGGTATATACTGAAGATGTCCTTAATAGGAAGCTATGATTCGTTTGCTATTGGCGTATTTGACTGTTTCGAAGACTCATATACGTATACAGTACAGAGTTATAGGCAGATATTCGACGATTTCTCACCAACCAGGATAGTTTATGGAGAGCTTGGAGAACCATTGCTAGGAACGCTGCCAATACGCAGCATGGACATAAAGAAGGAGTATCCGCCGAAAAGGAGACACGATACTTATCTTACGAATCAGCAATAATATTTTGCTTGTCCCTTTACCTCTGCCCAAATTTCTCCATGAAATCGCTGTATTGCGCAATCACGGAATCGGGAGATGACGGCTTGACGTTCTTTATTATTGCTTCAAGGTCGCCCGTGTCTATCTTGCCCTCCGAGCCGGTGCTGATTTCGACTTCCATTGCGGCAGTCCTTGCTTCCCTGCATACGTGAGATATGTCCGCTCCGGTAAAGCCCTTTGTCAACGTCCCAAGCGCATCGTAATCAACATCGCCAACAGGAGCATTTGAAAGATATGCCATGAATAGTTTTGCCCTGTCCGTGGAATTCGGTGGCTTGACGAATATGAGCTTGTCGAACCTTCCGGGCCTGAGCAGCGCCGCGTCAAGGGCGAATGGCCTGTTTGTCGAAGCGATTACCACCACGTCGGACAGCTGCTTCAGCCCGTCGATTTCCTTCAGGACTTCGCTTACCAACTGGGCGCCGAACTCACTCGCATTCTCCCTGTTGGGCACTATGCCATCTATCTCATCAATGAACACTATTGAAGGGGCGTTTTCCTTTGCCCTGTTGAATACCTCTTTGATGGTAGCCGTAGAACGCTCCAATCCCTGCTCAGACAGGTCTGCACCGCTAAGCTCAAGCATTGTTACTCCCTTGATGCTCTTGCTTATTGCACGCATCATCATGGTTTTTCCGCACCCAGGAGGACCGAACATAAGTATGCCGTTAACGGTCTTTACGCCGTATTTCTTCATTATGTCTGGTCTTGTCAATGGTATCTCTACGTTCTCCCTAACTGCCTTTTTCACGGGAGCAAGCCCAATCACATCGTCTATTGCCACCTTATTGGTCTCCTCATCCTCTTCTGGCTGCTTGCCCTGGCTCCTTTCAAAATCCAGCTTGAATGTCTTGTATTCATCGATCTGCGAGAGGGATGTAGATGGTTTGGTGCTCTTTACCGCCCTCAACAGGTCATCGGTCGTTATTTCCAATATTGTTTGTGCGCTTACCGCTTCGCTTACCACCGTCTGGCCAACGATTTCGCATAACGACTTTATGTCTGCGCCGGAATACCTTTCGGTCACTGCCGCAAGCTTTCCATAATCGATATTCTCTTCAACCGGCAACTGTGATAGGTACATTTTGAATATTATCTCCCTGCCCTCTTTGTCCGGAAGAGGCATGTATATTATCTTGTCGAACCTTCCGGGCCTGAGCATGGCTTTGTCCATTAAGTCTGGCCTGTTTGTGGCGCCGACGATTATGACTCCGCTGACCTTCTGGAATCCGTCCATTTCAACAAGAAGCTGCGATAATGAATGCCTTCTCGTGTCATCTGCGGTGGAGTTGTCCCTCGTCTCCGCTATTGCATCTATCTCATCTATGAACAATACGCAAGGTCTGTTCTTTTTTGCAGTGGCGAACATGTTGGATATGGCCCTTTCGGTTTCACCGGGGAAAGCGGATATCACGCTTGATGCCTTTACTGAATAGAAACCGGCATGAATCTCATTGGATAAAGCCCTCATCAACAGAGTCTTACCTGTTCCCGGAGGTCCGAACAGCAATATCCCCTTTACCGGCCTTATATTGTAGGCTCTTGCTATGCCAGGCTGTTCTATCGGGCCTATTATTGCATCTTTTATCTCCTTTTTCGTCCTTTCATAGTTGCCTATGTCCCTAAACGACTCCGATGACGATCCTCCGGACAAATCCTCAAAGGCCTCTCCGAATTTCATCCTTACGTCGCGCTTCCTTACATCAAGAGACCTTACTACGGTCAGCCCATAGTACTCCAGGAATGCGAGTGACAATGGAGCAATGGCAAAGCTTGCCAAGGCTATTATGAAAAACAACGGGCTTATGTTAGAATAGATAGATAATGCTATGAACGATATGGGGTATAGTATGCCGAAAGTACTGGATATTGCGCCCTTATACTTTGACCTGCTCTTGATCGCATACGAATCGATCAGTATTAACGACGCGAAAAGGACCGCCAACTGCGCTATATATGCAAGCGGATTAGACGCCAAAGCAACAGCTATCGCATTGAATGTCGGACCTATGTAAGGAATTGTCTGATGGCCAGTGAACAGCGACACCGCATAGGATGCGGTTGACGAGAAGTTCATCAGGCTCGGCGCGGGCCTTGCGGCGGTATCAACTGCAAGTATTGGCCCAAAATACTGCTGCTCGGACGAGTAGCCTGCGGCCGAATTGTACACGATGAACCCGGTATTCTGTATACCAGTTATTGCAGACGTGGCTATTATCATCAGCAACGCTATCAATATGGTCAAAACGGCGCGTTTGTTGCCTATGGTGATTACCGCAAAGATGAATGCGGGTATCTCAAACATGTATCCTAGTGGCGAAAACGCCAAGGCGACCATCAGATAAATGAACGCGACGACCCTGTAGTGCATGTATCCGAATATGAGTATTATCGTCGCACCGGCCAGGAATGCCCATGCCAAAGTCGGTATCTGGTACATGAATACTGGATACGCAACAAACGTGAATACCACCAGTCCAAGAAAGGGCTGGTATGCCGTGGCTATGAAGACGACCACGAACAGCGCGACAGCTATCGGCCATGGATAGAACCCTATTGATAAAGACAGGACAAGGAAAGCCAGGCTTATTATTATGGCATCTACGAAGCTTTCTGCCGTCGTAAGATTGAGCAACTTGTCCTTCACGTTGTAGAATCCTACGCCCTTGGCCTTCTTGTACTTCTTTCTTATGAGCTGCTGGGCTATTGTGCTTTCGCTCTCTTTTGGATTTTCTGTTTGAACTGCATCACTCTTAGCACTAGGCCTCCCTTCCATTGAACCAATAATAATTCGGGGCTATTCCTATATAGAGGTTTTGATATGGCCACAGATAAAGTATAATAATTTTAAGCTTTATGTAACAACACTATAAGCACCCGTCGTAGCTCAATGGCAGAGCGATCGGCTGTAGTTTGTTCCTAACATGATGCATGTTAAACATGTTAGATACCGATAGGCTGGGAGTTCAAATCTCCCCGACGGGATTCTTTGTGTTATATGGAGGATAACGATGGAAGAAAACTGCATTTTCTGCAAGATAGTAAAGGGGGAAATCCCCTCATATAAGATATGGGAAGATGACCGATATATCGCAGTGCTTGACGCATTCCCGAACATAAAGGGACAGACCCTTGTGATGCCAAAGGAGCATATTGACAGCTATGCATTTGGCCTGAAGATCCCAGAATATGTCACGTTCATGAAGGAGGTAAAAACAGTGTGCAAGCTCCTTCAGAAGAGGATGAAGGTCCCAAGAGTGCATATGGTCCTTGAGGGAGTGTTGGTAAGCCACCTACACGCAAAACTTTACCCGGCGGTGGGCTTCGAAAAGGGGCAATCTTTCCCAGAGCAGACACCAGTATTCTTCGATAAGTACCCAGGATATGTAACCAGCGTAAGGGGTGATAAAGCCAGCAATGAGGAGTTGGAAGCGCTCAGAAAGCAGATTGCGGGGGACAGTGCTAATTGATCAGACCATCCTTGAGCAACCTTTCCGTCAACCAGCCCTTCAGGCTGTCTATAAGTTCACCATCTTCTCCTTTGTATTTTGAGTCGACCCACATCAATTCCCCTATTTCGGGATCGGTTATCTTGAATTCGCGGTTTGGATGGACAATAAAAAAGGAAAGCTTCATGACGACATCTTTTTCTATTGGTGATTTGGTTTCTATCTCGCCATATGGCTCTACTTTAGAGGGTATGAATCCCAATTCTTCACCAAGCTCACGTTTTACGCTCTGGTCCGCAGTTTCACCGTTTTCAACGTGACCGCCTGGCGAGGTCCATATGCTTCTTCCCACATTCCTGACAACAAGGAACTTTTTATCCTTGATTATTACCGCACAGGACTTGTGCTTTACCTTCATCTGAACACCCGATAGACATCGGAAGCATTAATTATATAAATCAGCAAGTTCAATACTTAATCGCGTGACACACATTTCTGGTATATGCCTTGGTAGTCTAGTGGTCTAGGATGCGAGCCTGTCACGCTTGCGACCCGGGTTCGAATCCCGGCCAAGGCGTCTTCTGCTCACCCATGTCTTCTCTCATCCACCTTTACCTTTAGTCAGGTATAGATATTCGGATAAAGCAAGAAAGTTTGTGGTAATATGATGAAAGGTATGGCTTATGAATGTGGTAGAGGCGCGTATGTTACGCCAGAGTTTGGGGGCTGGATTCAAATGAGCTTGATAGTGACAAAATCAAAGTCCGATTGCCGTTTTCCCAACTATCCGGTCAAGACCCCAGGTCATACCCTCTTTACATATTCCACATTGTACAGTTCATATCCCAGCTTCTTATAGAACTTTTGTGCTTTCGTGTTTGGGCCATACACGCTTATCCTTATGTGTGAACAGCCCACCTTTTTTAAATAAGACTCAGCAGCATGCAACAGCTTTTTTCCTACCTTCTGGCCCCTATAAGCGGAATCAACATACAAATCAAACACCTCGCCGTATCTTACCCAATCCTTTGTCCCCAATTTTACCATTTTGCTCATTGGCCTTATGAATGACGATGAATAGCCGATTATCTTCTTGTCCTTCGTCTCGGCCAAGTATATCACCCCCTTGTTCTTTGATAAGAGCTTGATTGTGGTCTGCATACCCGCGCGCCCATAGCCCTCTTTCATCACTTCGATGTCAAAGATATCGGTAGAATCCACAAATCCCTTCAAGCCTTCGATTAACCTTATAAGCTCCTGCTTATCGCTTTCCCTATATCTGCGAATCCTTACTTCCATAATGTCTCAAACATGGATGAGAGCTTTTATAATCCCATTTACCATCAAATACTATGCTGTTTATTGGCCTGGACCTCGCATGGTCCACTAAGAATGGAAGCGGGATCGCGATAATAGACGCGGACAAAAAATCTGGTTCTGTGGTAAAGTGCGGCATAGTTTATTCTGATCAGGAGATACTCGAGTACATCGAAAGTAATGTTGGTCAGAAAGATGCCTTTATAGCAATAGATGCACCTCTAATAGTACCGAACATGACTGGTAGGAGGGTTGCTGAAGAGATAGTTGGTGGCCTTTTCAGGAGATATAATGCAGGAGCCCACCCCGCCAACAGGGAAAGGCTTGGTTCCTGGTCCAATGGAAAGATTAGGGGTGAAGATCTGTCTACACTTCTAAAAGGCAGGGGTTTTGCGCACAGTCCATACATAGATAGGTATGAAACAACAAGAAAGTTCTTTGAGGTCTACCCGCATCCATCAATGGTTGTATTGTTTGGTCTAAATAAAATAATACAATACAAAGCAAAACCAAACAGAGATTATAAATTCAGGTACAATGCCTTCAAGGAATATCAAAAACACCTTTCGGGCCTTTCAAAGGCGGTGCCAAAGCTCAAGATACCAAATGACATTGTTGGAAAAAGCGTAACGGATTTAAAGGCACAGAAGCTCAAGGACTATGAGGACATGCTAGACAGCATATTCTGCGCCTATATAGCATATTACTGCTGGACATTCCCAAATAAATGTGCAGTTCTGGGCGATATGGAAAACGGCTATATCCTTACTCCGATAACGGACCAAATGAGAAGGCAACTAACGGTTTCTGAATCCCAGACTAAACTTAAAACTTTCTAAAATCGCAAAGGGCAACCCATTACCAAAGCATTTTAGCTGCTCCTTCACATCTCTAGAGCATGAAAGACCTTTATCTGCCAGGCGAGGAGAGGTTTGGGCCGGTTTCATCGGCACTCTATAGTTTTGGGGCAAAACTATGGCCCATAACAGGATTCTACAGGTTTGTCGTACGCGACATGTCAAATGCGAATGGAAAGAGCATACTTGATGTCGGCACCGGAGCCGGAGACATACCGATTGCTTTGGCAAATCTCAACAAATTTGACATATATGCGATAGACCCATCGCCAAACATGATAGCCATAGCAAAGAGAAGGTCTGCAAATCTGAAAAACATCTCCTTTGCCATGGGGTCAAGCAGGCAGGTCACTTTCAAAAGGAGATTTGACATAATAATCGCATGCCTTACGTTCCACCACTGGAAGGAAAAGGGATATTCGCTCGGGTACCTAAGCTCTTTCCTAAAGAAAAACGGAGAATTGCGCATTTATGAATACAGGAATGATGCCTTGAAGTATACGCCGATGCGCTCCCATACGCTAAACATGCATGAACTGGATAGCGTACTAAAAGGCACCGGCCTGGTAAAGGATGGCATTCTAGCGGAGGGGAGCCACATAAGAGTCACATTGAAGAGAAGAAAGAAAAATGGGAGGCATGCATAAGGCTTAATTTATGTTGTTTTGTAGTAATCTATTGATGTTGATATAATGGATAAGACAGATTACATATTGTTGTTGTACAAGATGGAGCTGCAGCACCAGCACTTATACGAGGTGCTCGCCAAAAGGGAGAAAAACAGGAGCCTCAAGCCATTGCTCAAAAAGATTGCGGGAATGGAGAGGAGACACAGGTCCCTTTGGGCGGAAATAATAAGGCTATGCAACGGCGAAGTTCCGGAATACAATGTAAACACATATGTTTCCTTTATTATGCTGTTTAGGCGCATTTTCGGCCTTGCCCTTACCATAAACATGATAGAATACTTCGAAAACAGGCTTGAGGCGAAATTCGAAAGATTCGTAAAAACACATAAACTAAGCAAAAGGGAGACGACGATAGTAAACAGAATCAGAAATGACGAAGAGGAACACGAAAGGGCGCTTGAAGACAAAATAATAGGTTATGGGAGGATAATCACCAACATACGCGATATAGCATTTGGAATGAATGACGGGCTTGTGGAGCTTCTTGCAGTGATAGTCGGGCTTGCCGCAGCCGTGACAAACCCTTTGTTCGTGGTGTTGGGCGGCTTTATAGTGTCCATATCCGGGACACTGTCCATGGCGGGTGGCGCTTATCTATCTACAGAGTATGAGGAGAGCTTGAGGGCAGACCGCAAAGACAATGAAAAAAGCGCAGCCCTGCGTTCAGGCTTCTATGTTGGTGTGATGTATTTCATCGGCACATTGTTTCCATTATGGCCGTTCCTTGCGGGGTTTGCCGGAGTATCCGGAATCGCCATAGCGATAATCTCCACCGCAATCATACTGACTGTCACGTCCACGCTTATTTCCATAGTTGGAAGGTCAAGCATATTGGGAAGGGTCTCAAAGACGCTTCTCATATCGCTGGGGATTGCGGCAATAACGATAGTTATAGGATACTATGCCAGATCCGTGCTCAACATACCAATATGAGGCGGTGCACAAACTAATAAATACGTTTTCGGGCATTATCTACTGATTCTCCTGGCATATATCCAGGATTTTGAAATAACTTATTGTGAGGTGATATGGATGAAAGACGAAAAGAGGGTAGTCGAACTCATAACCCAGATAACAAAGCACATGGATGCGCTGATAAACGATACCAGCGTTCCAAAGAACGTGAGGAGTGCCGTCAGCGATGCGAAAAACCATCTTAACGGGGAGGGTGACTACGTGGTAAGGGTCTCTAGCGCGATTTATAGCATAGACGAGGTAAGCGGCGACATAAACCTGCCGCCACAGGCAAGAACAGTCATTTGGAACATCCTTAGCATGCTTGAATCTATAAAAGAGTAATATGACCGAGGAAAACAAGGTAAAGGAGCTTGTAACAATCCTATCACAATCGAGAATTGTGGTTTCTGGCGACGTTGAGGAGGGTCTGCTAAAGGGAATAGAGCTCGATATACTTGCATCAAGGATAATAGACAAATACAAGGAAAGCACGCAACTGAACGTGATTTCCTCGGAAGAGATAAAGGGTATGATAAGCGGCTTGGCGGTGGAGAAGGCGCCGATGCCAATAGAGGTGATCAGGTCGGGAGACTTCAAGCCAGTCTCGGCAGAAATCGACGCTAATTACCAGACAAACATAATACCAAACGAGCACACGGAGGGCACTGCGCTCGGCTTTGTAGAGTATTTCAAAAGCAGGCTCAGGAAACTGCGCGCGTATCTTGAAAGCCATGGCGGTTCGGTAGACGGGCTCATCTCCAATCTCGGCTCACTCAAGAGCCTTGCTAGCGGAAGAGAGGTCACCGTAATAGGAATAGTGACCGCAAAGTCCATAACCAAAAACGGCCATACGATGGTCATCCTGGAGGACGAGGAGGGAAGCGCGAGGGTTCTCTTCATGAGCGGCACTTCTGACCTTGCAAAATCCCTGCTTTCAAAAGCAAGCACCATAGTAAACGACGAGGTATTGGCCATAAAGGGAAAGATTTCCGGGCCATTTGTAATAGCCAACGACGTGATATGGCCAGACGTGCCAATAAAGGACAGGAAAAAGATAGAGGACGACCTCGCCATAGCGTTTATGTCTGACGTGCACGTTGGCAGCAAGAGATTCATGGACAAAAACTTCTCGCACATGATACAGTGGCTCAACGGCAACATCCCGGACAACAAGGAGCTAGCCGGAAAAATAAAGTACATAGTCATAGCTGGAGACGTGGTAGACGGAATAGGGATATATCCGGGCCACGAGACGGATCTTGCCATGTTTGACATATACACGCAGTACAAGGAGCTTTTCAGGTACCTGTCCGCCATTCCTGATTATATCCACATATTCCTCATGCCTGGCAACCACGATGCCGTGCAAAGGGCAGAGCCGCAGCCCCCGCCAAGCGCCGAGATACTCAGCGATTTCAGCAAATCAAACATACACGTACTCAGCAACCCTTCTTACCTGTCGGCGCACGGACTGGACATACTCGCTTACCATGGGACTTCGCTTGACTCGATAATAAGCGCAATACCGGGGATGAGCTATGCGCATCCGGAAAAGGCGATGGTAGAGCTGCTCAAAAGAAGACATATATCCCCGATATACGGAGGCAATGTGGTGGTGCCGACCAAGGAGGACAATCTGGTCATAAGCAAGATACCCGACATACTGCACATGGGTCATATACACAAGAACGGACTTACAAATTACCACGGCGTGGAGATAGTGAATTCAGGAACGTGGCAGGCAAGGACGGATTTCCAGATAAGGCAGGGACATATACCAACGCCATGCATACTGCCGGTTTATGAGATGAAGAGCAGGAATTTCACGACCGTGAACTTTGGAGGAGATGAGGGCAAATGGATATAGAAACGTACTTTGGGGAGATGAGCAGGAAATTTGACGCCGCTTACAAAGTGGCAACCATGGCGAGGAGCAAGGGCTACGATCCGGAGACGTTCGTTGAGATAAAGGCGGCGCCCAACCTCGCTACAAGGGTAGAGGGAATAATCGGGATAGACGGGCTTGCAAAAATAATAAACGATATAAGCGCAAGGGGAAAATTCGACAGCAGGCAGCTCCTGGCATTTGAGCTGGTGAAAGAGGTATGCACGAACCCAATGTTCGAAAACAACACGCAGACAAGGCTTACGCTTGCGGTCAGGATAGGCCTTTCAATACTCACGGAGGGCATACTAGTGGCGCCTACAGAAGGGCTGCAGAGCGTGGAGCTCCACAAAAACAACGACGGCACGACTTACGCAGCGGTTGTGTATGCGGGGCCGATAAGGGGAGCAGGGGGAACCAGCGCGGCGCTTTCGGTGGCGCTTGCATCCTATGGAAGGAAGATATTGGGAATAGGCGTCTACAAGCCAACGCAAAAGGAAGTAGACAGGTACTTGGAGGAGATAATGATTTACCATGCAAGGATAGCAAGGCTGCAGTACCTGCCGAGCGAAGACGACATAAGGTTCATAATCACGAACTGCCCCATCTGCATAGACAGCCTTCCAACAGAGGAGCTGGAGGTCGGAATAAACAGGAACATGAAGAGGCTTGATGCTGCCGGAAAGGAGCAACCGCTCACAAACAAGATACGGGGAGGCATAGGATTGGTGGTATGCGAGGGAATAGCGCAGAAGGCAAAGGGAGTGCTGAAATATGCCAAGGCGGCGGGGCTGGATTGGAGCTGGCTTAACAATGTCATAAAGGTGGACAAAGTCTCGACAACCACCCATGAAAGGGATGAAAAGAAGGACGCGGTATTCTTGCAGGAGCTCGTTGCCGGAAGACCGGTGCTCGCTTATCCGAACCACAAAGGCAGCTTCAGGCTCAGGTACGGAAGGTCCAGGCTTACGGGAATAGCGTCAAAGGGCTTCAGCCCAGCAACCATGTACATACTCGATGAATTCATAGCGACAGGCACACAGCTCAAGGTCGAAAAGCCCGGAAAGGGATGTGTTGCGGTTGCGGTAGACACGATAGAAGGGCCGTTCGTAAAGCTCACTTCGGGGGAGGCATTGAGGATAAACACGATAGAAGAGGCAAAGGCAATGTATGACAAGGTAGCAAGGATAATATCAGTGGGAGACATACTTGTCAGCTATGGGGACTTCAAAAAATCCAACACACCTTTGCAGCAGACCAGTTACGTCGAGGAGTACTGGGCCAAACAGCTAAAGGCGAACGGATTTGGCGGAGACATCGAGCTTTCGCCATCATTTGAAATGGCATACACATTGTCAAAGAACTACAATGTACCGATGCATCCGAGATATATTTATGACTATTTCGAATTAAACGGCGACGAGCTGTTCGGGCTTGCATCTGCAATGCTCAATTCGGAGATAAAGAAAACGGGAGACAGGATATTCGATGTCGCGGAAGTGGAGCTCAAGATTGACAGCAACATGAGAAGCGCGATTGAGACGCTGTGCATCCCCCACTTTGACACGGGCAACACCATAATCATAAAAAACCACGACGCGCAGAGCCTTATCGCCACGCTCGGGTTTGAGAAGGACGGAAAGTTGAACATAAATGATTCAGTGCTGTCAAAATACGACCAACAGAAGAACGCCCTTGAAATAGTAAACATCACGGCACCGTTCAAGATAATGAGAAGGTCCATACCTATTGGAGCGAGGATAGGCAGGCCGGAAAAGGCCAAGGCAAGGCTTATGAAACCGGCGCCAAACGTGCTTTTCCCAATAGGTGAATACGGAAGTAAGGATAGGAATCTTTACAAGGCATATGTGAACGACAGAAGGACGTTCGGGACAAGATTGGTCGAAATAGAGATAGCAAAATACCGGTGCCCAGAAGGAAAGGAGATAGTGACTTCTCCGTATTGCGCGACCCACGGCAAACGTGCGATTCTGGAAAGATCATGCAGGAGCTGCGGAAGGGTAACAACCGACGATGTGTGCAAGATATGCAACACCAAGACAACGGGCTACGACATTATCAGGGTGAATCTCACAGGCCAGATAGAGAGCGCCCTGAAAAGGCTCAACACCGCCAGCTTGCCAAAAGTGACAAAGGGAGTCAAGGGCCTTGTCAGCAAGGATAAGATATCGGAGCCATTGGAAAAGGGGATACTTAGAGGGACCCATGGGATAAGCATATTCAAGGACGGCACATCAAGGTTTGACGCAACAGATGTGCCGATGACACACTTCTACCCGAAAGAGATCGGAGCCAGCGTGGAGAAAATCGTGCAGCTTGGCTACGACAGGGATTATCTTGGAAAACCGCTGGTATCCGATGAACAATTGGTAGAGATGAGGCACCAGGATGTGGTGCTGAACAAGAATGGAGCCATACATCTTCTCAAGGTAACGCAATTCATTGACGACCTTCTCGTGAAATTCTATAATCTTGAGCCGTTCTACAACCTAAAGGAAGTAAACGAGCTCATAGGCCACCAGGTCATAACGCTTTCACCGCACACCTCTTGCGGAGTGCTTGGAAGGATAATAGGCTTCACAAACGCAAACGTGGGCTTCGCCCATCCGTACACGATAACTGCAAGGAGGAGGAACTGCGACGGAGACGAAGATACGACCATGCTGCTCCTTGATGCGCTTATCAACTTTTCAAAGAGATACCTTCCGGTTACGATAGGAGGCACAATGGACGCGCCGCTGATTTTGACCCTGAACATCAAGCCGGAAGAGGTAGACGACGAGGTGCATGCCATGGAAACCGTCATGGAATACCCGCTTGAATTCTACGAAAAAACCTTTTCAACTCCATCACCGGGAGAGGTCAAGCTTGAACTCGTAAACGACAGGCTCAACAAGCCAAGCGTCTATGACAATATAAACTTCACGCACCTTAGCGGACCCACCACGATAACGGACGCACCTGCGAAAAGCATGTACACAAAACTAAAGACGATGCAGGAAAAGATAGACGTGCAGTTCAAGCTTATGGACAAGCTGGCTTCCATAGACAAGTCGGACACGGCGAAAAGGCTGATACTGAGCCACTTCATACCGGACCTTATGGGCAACCTGCACTCTTTCTCAAAGCAGACCTTCAGGTGCGTGTCGTGCAATTCAAAGTACAGGAGGGTGCCGCTGGCGGGGAAGTGCACAAGATGCCAGGGCAAGCTAGTGCTCACCATATCCAAAGGGGGAATAGAAAAATACCTCAATGTTGCTACTTCGCTTGCAGATAGGTACAACCTTGATACATACATCAAACAGAGGATTATGCTTATAAAGGACGAGATTGAAACGGTATTCGGAGGAGTTGGCGGAGGCGAGAGGCCTGCCGGGCAGTTCAACCTCGTCAACTTCATGTGACTGCATGCAAAACTCTGATTTCAAGGATAAGGTAATCGTCGTTACAGGAGCTTGCCGGCAGGCAGATACAGGTGAATTGCGTATCCCCGTCCGACACGCTGACTGAAAGCTACAAGAGATTCTTCCCGAAATACGCGACTCCGGAAAACTGCGTGATGCCAGAGGATGTCGCGCGACTTGTCATGAAATTCGCAATGGAAGCGAATAAAGATACGGGAAAGATAGAGGTCATCAAGAAGCAGTGACTATTTCTTCAGAACTTTCAACAATTTTTCAATTGGAAGAGTGTTCATTACCCTGTCCTTCGTGAGCCAGCCCCTTCTTGCCGTGCCCACCCCATAGCGCATCAGCTGGAAATGCGTGGTGTTGTGCGCATCCGTGTCTATCGCAAACATCACCTTGTACTTAGAGACCAGGAGTATATTGGTGTCGTTAAGGTCGAGCCTTCTTTGCGCGTTTACCTCCAATGCAACGCCGTTGCGCTCAGCGGCCTCGGCGACCTTTTCCAAATCAATCTCGTATGCCTCTCTTTCACCGACTATCCTCCCGGTAGGGTGCGCAAGTATGTGGACAAGCCCAGTATCGAGCGCCTTTACCACCCTTTTCGTCATCTCCTCCTTCTTCATGCTTAATGACGAATGGACAGCGGCGACTACGCAGTCCATCTTCTTGAGCGTCGGAGCGCCAAGGTCCAGGCTGCCGTCCTTGAGTATGTCCAGTTCCACCCCTTTTAGTATCTTGAATTTGCCAAGCTTTTCGTTCAGCTTGTCTATCTTTGCCATGTGTACAGCAAACTGCTTGTCGTCCATGCCCTTTGCTATGTACAGGCTCTTCGTATGTTCCGTATTCGCCAGGTACTTGTAGCCAAGTTTTTGCGCGGCTGCGACCATCTCCTCGATTGAGTTCTGGCCGTCGGTAGCCTTCGTATGCGTGTGCAGATCGCCATTTATGTCGCCAATCTCGACGAGCCTTGGAATCTTCTTTGCGATTGCCAGGGCAACTTCGCCCCTCGCTTCCCTCATCTCGGGAGGTATGTACTGGAGCCCAAGCTTCGCATATATGCTCTCTTCATCTATGCCGCCTATGTTCCTGTCGTTCTTGTCAAACAATCCGTATTCGTTTAGCTTGTAGCCTTTCCTGACGGCTATTGTCCTTACCTGTATGTTGTGGTCCCTGCTTCCGGTGAAATACTGCACTGCTGCGCCAAAGCTTTCGGGTTCCAGCACCCTTATGTCGCAGGTAAGCCCCGCCTTTAGCAAAACAGCAGATTTAGTTGGACCCTTCTGCACCACGCTTGAGACCATTTTCAAGCTGGTGAACAGGTCCATTACCTCTTTCCCTTTCTTGGATATTGCGAGTATGTCAAGGTCTCCCACCGTTTCCTTCATCCTCCTAGTTGAGCCGGCTATCACAAGTTTTTCAATTAGTCCGCTATCCATTAGCTGGGTTGCTATCTCCTCCGCTATCGGCAGCGCATCCGATATGAGCAGGCGTCCCTTGCTGCCCTCATAAATGGATATGCCCTTCTTTATCGACTCTTCGCTTCTCTCACCGAAGCCCTCGAGCTTGCTTATCCTGTGCTCCGCCAATGCCTTTTTCAGGTCATCGATATCCTTTATCCCCAGCTTCTTGTATAGCGTTATGGCGGTCTTTGCCCCCAGGCCGGTGATGGAAGTGAGCCCAGCCATGTCTATCGGGTACTTTTTCTTAAGCTCTTCGTATTTCCTTATTTTTCCCGTCTTTATGTATTCCTCGATATGGCCCGCTATGCTCTTGCCTATGCCTGGCAGTTCCATCAGCGCATCCAGGCCGCCCTTGGCGTATATTCCCTCTATCGGCTCCTGTAGCCCGTCAATCACCTGCGCGGCCTTCCTGTAGGCCCTGACCTCAAACATGGAGGTTGGCCTTTCCTCTATGCTCAACATGGACGCAATCTCATCGAGTATCGCGGCGATCTCCTTGTTCTCCATTTTCCCTACCAAATACCTGCTCTACTAGAAGAAGAGAAGCTATTTTACTCTTTGCAGAGACAAATAATAGGTTGATACAATTGGTATTGGATGACAGGGCATTGGAAAGGGAAATGCGCCTGAACCAGCTTTACCTGGCGATAGTCTCCAGGTACAGGGACTATATAGAGGAGATGGAACACCTCTCAGTAGCAGAGCTGTCAACGCTGGTCATACCTAAAAACCCGGTAATAGCCAAGAAAGCGGATGAGATAAAGAGCAGCTTCGGCATGTACAACTATGTCAGCAACTTCTACGAAGCCAGCATAATCGCCTTCTATTTCGTCAAGAACGAGATAATGGATGCCGTGATGCCGCTCCAGTTCTGGCTCACCCCTGAGGAGACCATGACGTTCGGCATAGGGGATGTCATAGACAGGAACATACTGCTATGCAGCCTGCTCATAGCCCTGGGCAATCCCTCCGCAAAGGTGCTTGTCTCCGTAAAGAACAGCAACAGGAGCATACTCGCCTATTACGAGTTTGAAGACAGGGCTTACATACTGGACTTTTCCGTTGGTTTCAAGAAATTTGAAAGCAGAAACGAGCTCATCAAGAGCCTAGGGCTCGACGATGATACGGTTGCCTATGAGTTCAATGACATCGCTTATATGGACATAGCCTGATTGCTCATCTCCTTCTGTTCGCCTTGAACCTTTTCCTGTGCTCCCTCTTGAGCCGCCTGACCTTTACGCTTTTCCTGTAGCGCTTCCCTTCCTTCTTCCTTGAGTTTGAGACAGTCTTTTGCATAATATCAACTTTTAACTTACAATCTTAACTATGTATTCCTTATTAAATGCTTTTATTGGTTTCTCCTGCTTTACCTTCTGGCATGTCATTTCAAGCACGCCATTCCTGAACTTTGCGACTATGGAATCCGGATTTACCTTGTTCGGCACCTTAAGCCTTCTGCTGTAACCGCGATCAGGATTGTTCGACCACACATGCACTTCCATTGGAGTAGCCGTTATGCTGATTTCGCCTTTGCTTATCCCAGGCATTTCCGCTATTATTATTATCTCTTTGTCTTTTTCTATTATATCGACAAGCGGCTCCCTTTTGTCGCTGATGAGCACCTGTTCCTCGTTAGAGGGTTTTACGTTTCCAAACTGCTCTACAATTGGATTCCCGTTCTTGTCCATCCTTACATTAAATCCGTATATTATTGTCCTGTTCGTAAAGCTCTCGTCGGATATGCTCTTGAAGTCCCTTGTCACATCTTCAAGGAACCTTGCTATAAGCCTGTTTATCTCTGAGAAGTTGCCTGTCTTACTTTTTTCAGACTTCTTTCTACCCATATCCCACGCACCACGCTGAAATCGTATGGCAGTTAAGCTATAAAAGGGCTGCGATTTATTTCGTTAGTAATGCTCTAAACTTTGAAAGAAAAAGCCGGCGGTGTGGCGCTTATGATGCGGGGCCATAACCGGATTCCCATTCCGCGGTAAACGTTATGTCATTTGCGACGCCGTTCTGCTGGAATCCGCTGTAATCCTGTTCATCGCCATCAAGAGGCCACCAGCCGACCAGATTTGTTATGTCTATTGGGGTCCCTCCTATGCCCTCGGTATAAAGCCCATCGATTTGCGATTGATCGAGCGAGATGTTGTATGCCTGGACATTTGTTATCTGGCCGGTAAACGAACCTAAACTAAATTCCGAACCGATGTAAGCAGAACCGCTTTTCGTGGTTAGCAATCCTATGGGACCGCCTGGCTGTGGGGTCTCGTTGTAATATACTGTGGTCCCAATTCCGTTATACGTAACAGCCACGAAGACCCATGAATCCAATGGAACTGGAATAGTCGACTGGTAATTGAATCCGGAACCGCCGCCCCACTCGCTCACGAAATTGTTTTCGCTGCCGAGTCCAAAAGCATTTGCAGCTGCTGGAGTCCCATATGAGAATATGTTTCCATAATTATCGCTGCCGCCGTTATTACCCATCCTTTTTACCCATGCGGTTATAGACCTCTGGTTACTCCCGAGCGGAAGTTCTGACGGAAGCGGAATATCTACATAGCTTCCAGAGCCGGAAAACATTGCAACGTATTTCGGATACAGGTTGTTGCATTGACCCTGGAGAGATATCTGCGTGATGCCGACGTTCGTAGATGTCCTGTAGACCTCGCAAGATCCGGTCTGCGCCTTGCCCTGGAACGTCTTTGAATTGAATACCCCGAGCTGATACAGCACTCCAAGCACAACGGCAATGATAAGTATCGCCCATCCGTAAGTCATGAGATATTCCATGGCGCTTTGGGCTTTACTACGGGTTCTCCGCGTCATGATTTACTATGAAAAGCCATTCTTTAAAAACCTTATTGTTTGCGTATTATCAGAGGGAAGATCCGGTCAAACCCAGCTGCTTATCCCGCTCTGCCTTTTTGCGCTTGTCAACGATAACAGCCTTTCTGCCGCCCTCTCTACCCGCTCCCTTCCAAAATCGTGCTCATCGCACATGAAGGACACGAGTTTTTCCTTGTTGGGATAGCGTTTGAACATCAGGTCCGCGTCTCCGCTGTCCATTTCCTTAACTTCAGGGTTGAGGAACATCTCTTCTATGTCTTTTGGGGCTATCTCGAATTCGAAATCGTATTTTTCCTTTAGATAAGAGACGACGTCTTCAAGGCTCTTTGACTGCTTCGCTATCTTCAGTGCGGTCTTTGGGCCCACTCCCTTGACGCCCTCGTTGTAATCGGTGCCCAGCATCATCCCTATCCAGATCAATTGCCTCTGGTTTACGCCAAGGGCGTTTACCGTCTCCTTAAAGTCCATTATCTCCGGCTCCACATTCACGTATATGTTCTTTCTTGGAAGCTTCCTTTTTCCGCTAATTGTCATGTTCCTTACAACGTGCGGAGCCCCAAATAGCATGGTGTCATAATCCTGGCTCCCTACGGCGAACACGATGCCTTGCTTGCACATCGACGAAGCCTGGGCCTCGCCTTCGCTCGGAGCGTTTATGTGCGGTATGCCCATATAATCAAGAAGCTGTTTTGCGCTTTCGACTATTTCCTTGGTCATGTGCACGGTACCCTGGGCGTACTGCTTCGCCTCCTCGATTGCGCCCCTTTCCAATGCCTTTTGCCAGGCCTCATAAGCCTCTTTTTTCCTTTGCATCCTCGCCTCTATCGTCTTCTGCTTCAGCATTGATGGAATCCCGTCAAAAACATAGACCAGTTTTGCGCCGTAGCTGATGAGCTCGGTGTTCCTGTAAAGCAGCCCGGATAGGTGGCTTGTCACTTTTCCATGCGAATCGGTAAGAGGCGAGCCGTCCTGCTGCCTTATTATCGAAAGAAATTGGTAAAGGATGTTGTATGCGTCTATGGCTATCGTCTTGTTGTTCAGTTCTTCGAACGACAGCTTCCTTTTCCATACTAGCTTGCTAAGGTCAACAGCCATCAAACACACTGTTACTTCTGGAAGAAGTCTCCGACCGTAGCGCTCTCGGGTTTCTTTGTTGCCACTTTTACCGGCTCCTCTTCGGCTGCGGTGAGCTTTATCTTCAGGGCCTTTTCCAGTTTCTTTGTGAGGGTTATGCTTGGCAACGTGCGCCCCTCTTCAACTCTCAATATCAGATTTTCTTTCTCGTTTATCAGCTCCGCCAACACCTTTATCGGCAGCTTCATCTGCTCCCTCGCTTCCCTTATGACTTTAGCATAATCCTCTACGAGCTGCTCGTCTTCTGGTTTTGCGTTGGACCTTGTCGGCATTATTGCCTTCGCTTTCTGTTTCGCCTCTTTTTCGACTCTTATTACCTTTTTGCCCTTTGCGCATCTCGCGCATGCATGCATCTCCACGTTCTCTATGTTAAGGATGTATACATCATTCGTTTTTCTGCCACACAATTCGCAATCTTCCACTTTAACCACCCCATACATACTAACAGGTGAAATTATTAACCCTTGCCATTTTGTTAGGGCAATGGAATTCACACAGCGACAACCCGAACAAAAATAACCCATTTTTATAGGTTGCTATTGCAAATACTATGAAATTTCATGAAGGCTAGAAGGGGCAATCCGCCAAGAAGGAAAAAATCTGACAAGGGTTCGCAGGACCTTACTGGAAGGCCGCCCATTATAAAAAACAATAGCGCAAGAGCTGTCGCCAACATGGCGCTCGTGATTGCCGGATTCCTTTCGATTTATTTGGCATATTCTTTAAGCGCCATAGGGGTGCTGAACCAATGGCTGCTTGCGCTTCTGTTCTTGTTGGTCGTGGGGTTTGTGATAAAGATAGTCAACTCATTCGTAGGATGGTATGGGTTTTATCTTGCCGCTACAAAACACGGGCTCAACATAATAGACAGGATCTCAAGGAAAGCGAAGAGGTTCTGGCTCGCATTGCCCACATGGGGCATAATGCTTAGCTTTGGGCTGCTCGCATGGCCACTGCTCAAGGGAAAGATATCGAAAAAGGAGTATGTCTTTGGAATAATATCAATAATCCTCATGTACTTCCTTGTGCTTCCATTCTCGCAAGCGGGGCTTGCATTCATAACACTTCCAAACCTCCCGTCAAACGCAGGAGCGATCGGCGCACCGTCGCTTCCCACACAGGCGCTCGGATGGATAATAGCGGTAATCGCGGTAATCTCCGGATTCAGCGGATATATCGTAGTGCTGCTGGTTTACCTTACTGCGCTAAACCTTGAGAAGTTTGCGGCGTTCACATCAACAGTAATAGCAGGGCATACCCAAACGCAGATACTTAGCGGGATAATACCTGGAGTCGCCCCGTTGATTCCAGGGGTGGACATACCATTGTTTGCGGGGCTCGCCTCCATAATAATACTGCTAATGATACACGAGACGTCACACGGGATACTTTCCAGGCTTTACAAGGTCAAGCTGAAGTCCCTTGGCCTCCTGGTATTCGGGGTTCTTCCTGTCGGAGCATTTGTAGAGCCGGATGAAAAGGAGGTGGCAAAGCTAGACAGCATAAAACAGGGCAACATATTTGCCGCTGGCTCCGCGATAAACTTCTTTGCCACGATAGTCTTCTTCCTTCTCATGCTTGCCATACTGTTCTTTGCAATGCCTGCGCTTTACGTAAACGGGGTTTTTGTAGAGGCCACCATAGCAAACTATCCAGCATACAACGTACTGCAGCCAGGCATGCAGATCCTGTCTTGGAACGGCCAGCAAATACACAACCTTACGCAATTCGAGTCTATTGGCGCACATGACACAGCGGGAAGCATAATAAACGTCACTACGAACACGGGCGCATACCACTTTAGGGCATTGGCAGTAGAGAATACGACCCATGGCATAATAGGGATTGAAGCTTATACGCCAATAAAGACGGGCATCATACCTGGGCTTATCGAATTCCTTTATTCGCTGTTTGTGCTGTCCTTTATCTTCAACTTCTCCCTTGCCGTGATAAACATGCTTCCAATACCTATGTTTGACGGCTGGAGGATATACAAGACAAACATAAAGAACAACAAGATAACGTGGGCGCTTGGTGTGTTTGTCGTCGCATTGCTGGTGATAAACTTCGCCTTGCTTGCCTTGATCTATGCTGTGCCTTGAGCCGCAAGTTTCCTTAACTGGGATATCTTCCCGAAGTCTATTGTGGAACCGTAGCCGACAGCGATCGCGCGCATCCCATCAACGTCCACGTGCTTGAATACCGGAGAAAGAAGCTCTGATTCCGGCTGCAGGTTTATATCGGTTCCCGAAGCGAAGTAGTTCATGGCCGGAAGGACCAGAATCGGCACCCCGTCATACTTCCCATACAGGAAGCACTTGATCTTCTCCTTCGTGCCCACGGAATTGTATACCCCTATCGAGGGATGTTCATGGCCCATTATCAACATCTTTGCCTTGCTCGTCTCCTTTGGCTGCTCCTCTCCATGAAAGAACAGATATTTGCCGAGCTTTGCCTCCTGCTCGTATATGGTGAGATTGAAAGGCGCCTTGTACTTGTCGACAAAGTTGTCGTGGTTCCCTTTTATCAGAACGGTAGTTATGTGCTTCCCTTTCAGGAACTGTATGAAATCGTAGAGCTCGTTGAATTCATCCTGATCCACTTCCGAGAACTCGTTCTTTATATCGCCATCCACTATGATGGTAGTCGCCTTGGTCTTGTTTAGGGCTTCTTCCACCATTTTCATTATCCTCTTCAGGTTTGACTTCGGGAGGTACACTCCGCGTTTTGCCATGACCCCCTCATAACCAAGATGGAGGTCGGAGCACACTATCGCCTTAAGGCTTTTGATATAGATTATAGGCAAACCCTCGAGGAGCTCTATGTCTTTGATAAGTTCCATCGTTTCACCCGGATTCATCTATCCTCTTCATTACCATCTTATGCAACTGCTTAAGATACCTCCTGCGGTCCTTCATCATTATGACATCGGCGTGCCCAAACGTCATCAGGTTGTGGGCAAACGGGCTCGGAAGCGGGGTATTTATCAGGTCCCACTTGAGGTCCTTTTTCTTTATCCTTTCAAGGACCTCTTTCGCGCGCGGCAGATCCATCACATCGTTCAGTATCTCCCTGTAAGTTTCCTTAAGTATCGGAAAATTAATGTCCATCTCTTCCACCGCCTTCAGTATGAGCTGTGAATTTATCTGCTGCCTGCTTACGCCTATCTTCCAACCCTTGTAGTTCCTGAGTATCATGAATCCCCTGGCCGCGGCGTGCCTGAATCTCCTCTTCATCAATTCAGTATTCCGAATGTTGCTTTTTAGCATGTCTTCCAAAGGTTCCGTGTAAAGATCCTTGATTATCTTTGATATCCTCTCGTAGCCTATCCTCGGCTTTTCGTCAAACACGAGCATGAACCCGTTGTCGCTCACCATCACCCCTATGTCTTCGCCTATGGCCTCTCCCATCTTTATCGCAAATGCCCTGGATAGCGTGTCGTTCACGCGTCTTCCAAAAAGGGAATGGAATATGAGATAATACTTGTCGCTTGAAATGTCGTTTGTTCCCTCTATAATTAGCATATCCCTGTTCGGTATGTATTTAGTGAAAAGGATTTGTTCTACAAAGTAGTTGTATATGGCGGCCTTTGCGTTTTCGTCCATTGGGAACCCATCAAGGAACTTTTCTATGGCTTTTGGCATCTTGCCCTTGAGCGCATTTCCTGCCTTCATCTCTTCCTCAAGCAAATTGAAAAGGCCCAACCTAAACTCGCCTATGTAATTCGCAAGCTCGTAACTCAACGGCAACTGCTCCGAGAACCATGGCGGTATCGTAGGAGAAGCGGCATTCGCTTCGCTCACGTAGCATTTCATCGCCCTTGAATATTCGAACCGGTACAGATGGCCGCCAAGGGCGAACACATCCCCGGGCTTTAGCTTCATTAGAAATTCCTCCTCAATATTCCCGACCCATTTTTTCTTGTTAGAGGCCATCATGACATTTACCGCAACCTCGTCGGGTATGGTGCCGAGATTTAGCATGTAGATGACTTTTGTGTACTTGCCCCTCTTTCCGAAGACCTTCTCCTTTTCATCGTACCATATTTTTCCATATACCCTTCTGCTTTCCAGGCCGACATAGTTTCCGGCAAGATAATTTATAAGAGACATGAAGTCCCCCCTTTCCAGGTCTTTGTATGCATAAACCCTTTTTATCAATTCGTATGCCTCGTCCACGTCCCACTTCTTTACGAGCGCCATGCCCACTATGTGCTGGGCAAGAACATCAAGGGCATTTTGAGGAACTACAAATGAATCGAGCCTGTGCTCCAGAGCGGAATGGAGCATGACCGTGCACTCGACAAGGTCATCCCTATTCAGCGCTATTACCTCGCCTTTTGCCGTTTCGTTGTATGAGTGACCGGCTCTGCCGACCCTCTGGATTGCCCTTGTCACGCTTTTCGGGCTGCCAAGCTGCACGACATAGTCTACTGAGCCTATGTCGACGCCAAGCTCAAGACTGGTGGACGTAACGGCGCACTTGAGGGCCCCCTTTTTCAGCATTTCCTCCACCTCTAGCCTTGATTCCCTTGAAAGGGATCCATGGTGCGCTGCGATGTCCTCCCCATACTTAAAGCGGCGCTTTAGGTTGAATACTACCCTTTCGGTTCCGCTTCTTGTGTTTGTGAAAATAAGCGTGGTCTTGCTTTTCGTAATTATCCGGTTGAGTTCCTTGTACATTAGCTCTTCGATCCTGCGGTCGCTGGAATGTATTACATCTTTTACCGGGCTGAACGTCAATACGTCAAACTTCTTGCTCCAAGATGCATCGACAACAGTGCAGTCGTTTGGCTTTCCTTCATCGTATCCCACAAGGTACTTGGCCGCCTCTTCTATGGGATAAAGCGTGGCGCCCAATCCTATCCTGGTGAACTTCTTCTCTGTTATGTCCGCAAGACGCTCTATGGAAAGGGATAAATGAACACCGCGCTTGTTGTTTGCAAGTTCATGAATCTCGTCTATTATCACATACTCTATTGACTTCATGTTCTCTACGAACTTGGATGAGTTCAACAAAATCGCAAGGCTTTCTGGGGTAGTCACAAGTATGTTTGGCGGATGCTTCAGCATCGCTGCCCTTTCCTTCTGGGTCGTATCTCCGGTCCTTACTCCGATGGTGACCTGCTTGATGTTCTCTTTTATCACATCAGTCCCTTTCTCCTTTTTTATCATCGCATAAATCTCCTCCAGTGGTCTGGTAAGGTTTCTTTGTATGTCGTTGTTCAGCGCCCTGAGTGGAGATATGTAAAGGCAGTAGACCTTGCTCTCAAGTTTTCCCTCTATTGAGTAGTCGAAGAGCCTGCTGATTATTGAGAGGAATCCGGACATCGTTTTTCCGGAGCCGGTAGGCGCGGTCACCAAAAGGCTCTTTTTTTGGCCGATAAGCTTGAACGAGTACCTTTGCGGCGGAGTGAGTTCCTTGAAATTCTTTGTGAACCAGCTCCTGGCAAACTTGTTCAATACCGAAAGGCTCTCCTCCTCGCTGAAAGGAGTTTCTATGTATCTTATCATGATATCAGATGCAGAATACGTCGTAATTCAGTATTACGGTTGCATGTATAAAACCCTTTCCGAAATCGAAGGATAGTTGTAGACAACTATGGCTACTTTACGAACCTCAACGCACCTGTGCTGGTTTCGTATACGCCAAGCCGCACTACAAGAACGCCGTTCTTGACGGCGTCGCGCACAACCTTGCTCCTTGAAAGGAGCTTCCTTATCTCTGCATTTGCGTTGTCCATGATCGCGCTATGAAGGTCATGAGCATTCCTCGGATTTGCTTTGATGTTCTCATATATGTCCTTGATCGTCTTGTCCAATGGGGTCTTGATGGGCACCTTTGCCCTTCTGTCTTTCGATTCCTTCTTCAGTACCTCTTGCGCAGCCGACACCGCCCCGCAGTTCGTATGTGCAATGAACAGGATTAATCCAACTCCAAGATGTTCCACACCATATTCTATGCTTCCTATCTCCGGGATGTCCAAAACAGTGCCGGCAACCCTTATCGTAAATGATTCCCCAAGCTTGGCCCCAAAGATATCCTCTATTGGGACCCTTGAATCCGAACAGCCGACCGCAATATAGCGCGGGTGTTGGGCATTTGAGAGCTCATGTATCAGGCGGGTGTTTTTCCTTTCAAAATGTGCGCTTTTCAGCAATATATGGTCTACGACCACCTCTGCGCTTCCCTCTATGGGCCCCTTGGCTTTGGCTTTTGCCGACATGCTACGACTTGGTTCGTGTACCTTTGCTATAAAACCCCATCAGTAAGTTATAAATATTACTAATAAGTGAGTATATTGCTGTGGACAGTATTAAAAAACCAGCAAAAATGTATACTTACATCACAATCATAACCTTAATTTTCGTTCTGTCTCTTTCTATATTGACATATGCAGGCTCTGCGGTAAATACCCCTATAGGCATTGGCCCAAATCCAAACCCATTGAACTGCAGCGGCGGACCGTGCATTAACAGAGGTCCAGAAATCAACAGCTCCAGCGGCGGAACGGGGGGAGGGGGCTCCGGAGGTGGAGGGTCAGGCGGCGGAGGGTCAGGTAGCGGCGGAAGCAGCAGCGGAGGCGCAGGAACAACAAGCGGAAGCATAAATGTCAATTATGGCGCAGCGCCAACAGCGTGTTCATATACGACGCTCACAACAGGAGATGAATATTTCGCACTAGTCAATGGAAAGCAGTTTTCCATACTGCTCAAATACTTAAATAACAATTATGCCGTTGTTTTGATAAACAACCAGCCGCTTAACATTTCAATAAACCAGTCATTTGAACAATGGGGCACTTCGACGCTGTATTTGCAGCTGGTTGGCATAAGCTACGCCTCAGTACCGGCTGCGACATTTGATGTTTGCACCTCAAGCTTCGCAGTATCTCAACCGGCATCCAAACTGTCGTTTGCAAATGCGACCCCAACACCTGCACCACCACCAAACCACCCAGCATCGGCAAATACAAACGCCACGCTTACCAAATCGACCACATCCAGCAGCACTGCACTGCCATTTGGCCTCGACCAGACATGGCCGCCAATAGGCGGTGGGTTGCTTACGCTCGCGGCCGTAGGCAGACTAAGAAGGAGGATGGTGCGCGGAAGGAAGCAGCATAAAGCAGAAAATCCAGGAATGATAAGGACGTTCGAGGAGCTTGGAGTGCTTGATACCCTCGCTTTCCTCGCCTTGGTAATCTTTTACTTCAGCAACTACACGATCCTGAGCGCTGCGGTGGCGTTTTCACTGGGAATAATGATCGCTTATACGCTAGACCACATAAGGAGCAGGAATGCATTCGAAGAATACCAGTATGTCAGGAAAGATGGAATGCGCAGGTACATGGAGGAACTTGGGCTCGGCGAAGCCATAATACTCATTGTGGCGGTGCTGTTCTTCGTCAGCAACATGCTTCTGCTTGGAATAATCACTATATTCTTCTTCGGGATAGCCATCGCTTACTTTGTCGATAGGCTGAGGGACGTGAAGCTTCTGAATACGGTGCAGCAGGGGGTGAACGTAGTAGTGTCCGGAGGCGAGCCGATACTTAGCAAGTATTTTGCTCCAGCAACAACGCAGCAAACGCAGAAACAGCAGCCAAAAGCGCAACCGCAGGAATCGGACGAGCCAATTCCGGCATCGGCATCAAATAGCAATGTAACTGAACCGCAGGCAGGGATGGAAGATGCAAACATGGAACAGCAGGAACAGGATCAACAGAAAAAAGACATAAGTATGGGTCCTGAAGATACAGCCAACGCCAAACAGAAGAAAAAGGCAAAAGGAAGAAAAGATAAAGAGAAAAAGAACTGAACCGCTTTTAATCAGCCACAATCACTTGTAGATTGACTGATATACCTGGCCTTGGTCATCCGTTATAGTTATGCATTCTCCTTCGCACTCTATAAGGCATGCCTGACAAAGTATGCATGCCGAACCATTTATCGCTACTGACTTCTTTGTATAGTGTTCGTGGCAGGTCTGGTCGTGCCATTTATCATAATAGGTCTTGTCCTCTACCCCTTTCCACTTCTTGTCTTCCGGTGTGTTGTCAGCGTTAATATAACCCTTTGATCCATCGGGGTCCTTAGCTATCTCTCTCATTTCGAACACAGCAACCGGGCACACATCAAAGCAATGTGAGCATCCGGTACAATGTGGTTTGTTTACATTCACATCCATTTCAATCGCCTTCTATACTTATATAAAATTTATAAAGTCTTTGCTGAATCTGTTTACACAGCCTACAAAAAGAGGCTGCGCTAACAGAGATTCAGCACTTGGAAATGCAATCAACCAAATAGGCTTGCAAGTCCACCAGCCGCTTCCTCTTCACTCTTCTTCTCAGTTTCGGTATCCTTCTTCTGAGCCTGTGCTTGAGCTGCAGGTGCTGCCGCAGCGGGTGCTGCTGCCACTGGTGCGCTTTGTGCGTTCTTGATTACATCCTTTATGTTCACTCCCTTCAACGAAGACACTATCGCTTTTGCGCGAGCTTCGTCTGGGTTGAACCCGGCCGCCTTCACTACTTCCATGAGGCTTTTTTCTGATATTTCTTTTCCGGCTGCATCAAGAAGCAATGCCGCATATATGTACTCCATAATTTCACCTAATATAATATTTTTATTTTATTTTTTGTCTTTATTTTTATTTTCATTTCGCCTTTGCATCCAGCGCCTTCGCTTCTCCGACAGCGCTTGCGATAAGCCTGTCGACTATTCCAGGTTCGTATACCTTTGCGCTTGTCCCAAGAGCCATGGCTTCCCTGTATGCGACTCCGATGAAGTTAGATATTGTGTATGAATTCACTATCTTCCTTTCCATGCATACGGTAAGGGCGCTTGCGAATCCAAGGCCCAACTCATTGAGCACCTGCTCCTGCGTTATTGAAAGTATGTCTTTTGTGAATTGAAGGTTGCCCGCGACTATCACTGTGGGTTCTATAGAGGCGGTTGAAATGGAT
>JAMCZN010000005.1 GCA_023485505.1 Candidatus Martarchaeota archaeon
CTTCTTGCTCTTGAAAATGCCGCTCCAATCGAAGACACTACAAGGGTCAGATACGGAGGCATAATATCAAACATACCTGTTGACGTAAGCGCAAGCAGAAGGTTGGACATAGCGGTAAGGAACCTTGCTATGGCAACCGTAACCGGGTCGTTCAAGAGCAAGAAGGACGTCGTAAATGCGCTTGCAAATGAGCTCATTCTTGCAGCAAGGAACGATGTGAACAGCTATGCCGTAAAGCGCAAGAACGAGATAGAAAGAATGGCGAGGAGCGCCAAGTAAGTGACAAGTTGATTTTCTATGGTACGAAAGGAGTTTGTAGTTGAGGAGATTTCGAAGATTATGGGCAACGTCAAGCAGATCAGGAACGTTGCGATAATTGCCCACGTCCACCACGGAAAGACCACTCTTACCGATTCGCTGCTCGCGAAAGCCGGCTTGATCTCAAAGCAGGTCGCCGGAGACGTACTTTACACTAACTACGAGGCGATTGAAAAGGACAGAAGGATGACAATCAAGTCCGCTGCCATATCGCTGGGATTCACATACGAGGGCAAGGACTACATAATCAACCTTATAGATACGCCAGGCCACGTCGACTTCGGCGGCCACGTCACAAGGTCAATGAGGGCTGTCGATGGAGTCATACTGGTTGTGGACCCCGTAGAGGGAATAATGCCGCAGACAGAGACGGTGCTCAGGCAATCAATGAAGGAGAAGGCAAAGCCTATCCTTTTCGTGAACAAGACGGACAGGCTACTTACTGAACTCAGGCTCACTCCTGAACAGACATTCGAGAGGCTTCTCAAGCTTATAGCGGATATTAACAAGCTCATAGAGCAGTATGCTCCTGAGGAGTTTGCGCAGAAGTGGAAGGTCAGCGTTGAAAATGGAAGCGTTGCCTTTGGCTCTGCCGCAAAGAAATGGGCGATATCGAAGAGAACCATGGAAGCCCACAAGACAACGTTCAAGGATATTTTCACGCTTACTGAAAAAGGGGACGAAAAGGCGTTGCAGGAGGTGGCCCCGATAGACGAAACCGTCCTGACTATGATAATAGAGCACCTGCCGGATGCCGCAACAGCCCAGAAGTACAGGATACCGCACCTATGGCACGGCGACCTTAATTCTATTGCCGGTCAGGCGATGCTCAGCGTAGATGCAAAGGCAAAGACAAATGCCGTCATATTCGGAATAAATTATGATCAACAGAGCGGAGAGATTGCCATAGCAAGGGTATTCTCCGGAGTGGTAAAGAAGGGAATGGAATTCTACATTTCTGGCCAAAACGACAAGCAAAGGCTCCAGCAGGTCGGCGTATTCATGGGTCCAGATAGGGTATTGGTAGACCAGATACCTGCCGGAAACATAGCCGCACTTATCGGCCTGAAGAATGAAGGAGTGGGAGACACGCTCAGCGAAGAGAGCATAGAGCCGTTCGAACAGATAACCCACTACTCGAAGCCAGTGGTCACAAAGGCGATAGAGGCAAAAGACACGAGGGACACCACAAAGCTCATAGAAGCGCTTAGGGAGATTTCAAAGACGGAATTCGGCGTAGAGGTAAGGATCGACAGGGATACCGGCGAGCACCTTATAAGCGGAATGGGAGAGCTGCACCTTGAAGTGATAGAGACAAAGCTCAAGGACGAGTTCAAGATACCGATCATAGCGAGCGAACCAATAGTCGTTTATCAGGAGACCATAGAAAAGAAGGCAGGCCCAATAGAGGGCAAGTCTCCAAACAAGCACTCAAGGTTCTACGTGATAGTAGAGCCGATGCCAAAGACTGTTATTGACGCCATAGAAGACGGCACAATAAAGGAGGGCAAGCCAAAGGGCCAGGCTGCAATAGAGGCGATGATAAAAGCGGGCCTTGAAAGGCCAGTCGCAAAGGGAGTAGTGGACATAAAGAACAGGAGCATGCTTATTGACATGACAAAGGGGGTCCAGTACATGAACGAGGTCATGGAACTCCTTATAGACGGATTCGAAGAGGCAGTGAGGGACGGCCCTCTTGCGAGGGAGAAGTGCAACGGCGTAATGGTGAACATAGTCGACGCCACAATACACGAGGATCCTGTGCACAGGGGTCCGGCTCAGATAATCCCCGCAATGAGGAATGCGGTGTATGCGGGAATGCTTACTGCCGGTGTGTTGCTTGTGGAGCCAAAGCAGAACTTCACCATAAACATACCACAGGAATACCTGTCAGACATAATAACCCTGCTGCAAAGCAAGCGCGGACAGGTCCTGAACATAACCCAGGAGAGGGAACAGGTAACGATATTCGCGAAGATGCCAGTGGCCGAGGTCATAAAGGGATTCTCCAACGACATAAGGGGAGAGACGCAGGGAAGGGCGCTTTGGTCAATGGAGTTCGCCGGTTATGAGAAGCTTCCGACAGAGTTGCAGAACAAGGTCGTAAGAGAAATAAGAAAAAGAAAAGGGCAGCCGGAGGAGCCGCCAACGCCGCAGATGTTCATGGAATGATATTGTCAAGCCACATTTTCCATATATATTCTGTTTATTTTTTCCCACTGTCTTTGACTACGGTCAGATTATTTTCCAGTATAGCGCTTGCTCCGTCCGGGACAAGGTGCTTCCAGTCGCCGCCATTCCTTATGAGCTCCCGTATATGCGTTGCGGAGATGTGCTCCCTGTCAAGGAAGAATTCCTTCGTAAGTATTCCCTCTTTTTTGAATATCCCGATAACCCATGGATTGTCTGAAAACACCACTTCTATGCCGGCGCTGTGGTGCATCACATATCCAAACCATTCATCGTCGGATTTGAAGTCAGGCAATGCGAGTATCGAGAATCTCTCATGATGTATCCCGGCCTTTTCCAGTGCTGCGCTTATCATCGCAGCCCTTGTGCGCTCGTCAAGCGGGTTTTTTTCGGTGCCGTGCTCCTGAGAGCTGCCTATCCCTATGACAATAGCGTCACATAATTTCAGCGCTTCCTTTATTGTATGCAAATGCCCTATGTGGAACGGCTGGAACCTTCCTATAAAGATACCTTTCCTGTATTCATTCATAAATGCGCACCTATAACCTGGCGTTTGCCAAATATTTCTACGTTTTGGTTGCGGCAATTTCTCCGCCAAAAATTCCGCTATTTCCAGAAATCAATAGAGATATGACAACATTTAAATAGGTTTCAGACTAATAGCTATCACTGAATCTCTTGTATAGGCAACACAGCCAAATACTGGATGAAGGTAAAACCGACGGTGTTATTATGGCAAAGTCTTATGTAAACTTTAATGTATCCCAGGAAGTGGTAGCGAAGACCATAGAGGCTCTTCAACTAGCGAAGCAGTCAGGAACAGTGAGGAAAGGCGCGAATGAGGTAACAAAGAGCGTTGAACGCGGTCTTGCCTCTTTTGTGGTAATTGCGGAAGATGTAGAACCAGAAGAAGTAGTGGTCCACATACCAAAGTTATGCTCACAGAAGAACATCGCCTATTCTTATGTGCCGAAGAAAGAGGATCTAGGAAAGGCAATAGGGATGAACGTTCCATGCACCGCTGTCGCTATCGAAAACCAGGGCGGCGCTGCAAACGCCATAAAGGACATAGTGTCAAAGGTCACTGGCGTTTCAAGGAGCGAGAAGAAGGAATCAGCGGCTCCAAAAGAACAGAAGGAGCAGCCAAAGAAAGAGGCCAAGCCAAAGCAGCAACCACAAGCAGCGGCAAAGCCACAGGAGAACAAAGCCTAATCAAACGTGATATACAATGGCAGAAGCACCACCTATGTTTGCCGGATTCCTTGCCGAAATAGTAGACGTAAACAGGCAGGTAAAGACCGGCATATACGGCGAGGTGTATGTCGTATCGTGCAAGATACTTGAGGGAAAGGACAAGGGAAGGATAATAAGGAGGAACATGATGGGTCCCGTAAAGAAGGGAGATGTCGTGCGCCTGCCAGATACAAGCAGAGAGGCGCGTGAGATAAGGGTAAAGTAAAGTCAATAGCAAGGGTTTTTTATGAAGTGCTCAAACTGCTCAAAGGAACTCGACAAGGGTACTGGTCTAATGTTCGTAAAGAAGACAGGAGACATCTATTACTACTGCTCAAGCAAGTGTTACAAGAACCATTACATAATGGGCAGAAAAATAAATCCAAAGCTTGTAACGAAAGGCGTTAAGGTCCATACTGCTGCTTCTTCGGCAAAGGCGGAAAGCAAAGCGGAAGCCAAGAAGCCAGCCGAGCAAAAGAAATGAATCAATTTTTGAATTCATTTCACGCCTGCCACAATAACGTTTAAATATCTGAATCCAGTCACAATACGTGGTTGGTGGATCCTATGCCCTTAGGCATTGACAAACCTATTGAAAGGGGATTAACATATAATCTCGAGAGAGAGCGCAAATTCTTGGTAAGGAACGTGCCCGACCTTACAAACCTCCCACATAAGATGATAAGGAGGGGTTATACGAGGATAAGCAGCGACGGGGCAGAAACGAGAGTAAGCCAGGAAGGGAACGAATTCTTCATGTACACAAAAAGCGGCACAGACATGCTTGAAGGCCGCAAGGAGTGGAAGCACCAGATAACTTATGAGGCGTTTGCGAAGAACATACTCGCCGCAAGAAGGCGCGTTATTGACAAGGAAAGGTACCTTGTTCCATACACTGATCCAAAAACTGGCAAGAACCACACTATAGAACTGGACATATTCAAGGGGAAGCTGTTTGGAATGGTAATGGCGGAAGTAGAGTTCGATACTCCGGAAGAAAGGCAGAAGTTCACTCCGCCGGAATGGTGTGAGGTGGAGGTCACGACAGACAGCAGGTATCTTGGTCGCAGGCTTGCGGTAGAGGGGCTTCCGCAGGACAAGATGATATTTGGCCTGCTCAGGGATATAAGGGAAAAGAACAGGAAGGTAATGCCATTGATGGATGGTGTCGCCGCGGCAGTAAGGCAAATAGACAGGTCGCGCGCTGAACTTGATCTTTATAACAGGAACATCCCAATAGTGATAGGGATAGCGGGAAAGACCGCCTCTGGAAAGTCTTCGGAGGTCGCCGCAAAATTAAATCATCTATACACAAACGAGATTGCCATAATATCAATGGACGATTTCTACAAATCAAGGCAGAAGAAGCTAGATTCGCCCGGAGCATTCAACCTTGAAAGGTTGGCAGAGGCAATCCGGCTGTTGAAGGAGGGTGAAACCGTAGAGATGCCCACCCATGATTTCAACACACAACTTACCGAGTTCAAAGGGAAATTTGTGGGGCCAAGAAGGTTCATAGTGGTAGAAGGGCTGTTCACGCTCACCAGTGGCCTAAAGGACCTTTTCGACGTGCGGCTTTTTGTAGACACCGGACTTTACGGGCAGTTGATAAGGCGGGTTCTTAGGGATAGGGTGCAAAGAACCGGACTTTTCACTCCTCAACAAAACATAAGGTATTTCCTTGAGACAATAGTCCCATACCAGAAAAAATACATAGAACCGACAAGGGAAGCGGCGGATGTTGTTATAATGAACAACTACAATCCTTCGATAGAGGCGAAAACCGCAGGGAGTTTCGAAAACCAGGAAAAGTTCCGCACAACGCTCAGCCCGGAAAGGCTTGAGAAAATAGGCGCACAAAAGGCAAAGTCCGGGATACAAATAGATGAGTACTATTTCCCAGATGAGAATTGGCGCGAAAACCTCGGAGAGGGCATCATGGTAAGGACAGAAGGCAACGATACTATCTTTGTTTACAAAGGGCCGAATACAAAAGGCGAGAGGGTAAGGTTCGAGGTTCCGATAGACCAGGAGATAAGGGAACTGATGTCAAAGGTATTCGGGCGCCCGGCTGTCGTGATAAAAAAACACAGAATTGAATATTCATTTCCATTGGCAAGGGCAAAGCTGCTTGTCGATACCGACGTAAAAAGAGCCGTAAACGGAAAGGCAGAAGAGCTCGGTTCGTTTGTAGAGCTCAAGTTTGAAAACACGGATGATTATGGGCCAGAGACCAGAGCGCTTGAATTCGACCTTGGATTCCGCGAGCAGGATACGGTGCACCATCCTTACATATTGATGTGAGACAGTCACTTCTTGAGCCCGTCCACTTCGAATATCTCGTCTAGCTCTATCTCGTCTACTTCCGCAATCCTCTTTGCAAGACCTGCTTCGGTATATTCCGGGAAGTCAACACCGCTTACGACTAACATCACCCTAAGCGAGTCCTTTTGCATCTCCCCATCTATCCTAGCTCCCCATTTCATAAGCGCATCTCCGCTTATCCTTCCGGATACGTCCTGGAATACTGTTTCGGCTTCCCTGAGCGTAAGGCTTTCGCCCCCTACTATGTTGACAAGCGCTTTCCTCGCTCTTGAGAAGTCCACGTCCAGCATCGGGCTCTTTATCGCGTTCTCAAGTGCGACCGTGGCCCTGCTGGCTCCATTTGATGTCGCTACGCCCTCTCCAGAACCGATTACTGCATAACCTCCGTCCTTGAGCACGCTTTTCAAATCAGCAAAATCTATATTGACCATTCCGGGCTTGGTGACCATTTCAACTATGCCCTTCGTAGCGCCGGCAAGGACCTCGTCTGACACCCTAAATGCCATGTTAAGCGGCAAATCCGGAGCAACAGAAAGCAGCTTGTCGTTGCGTATCACTATTATCGTGTCTGTTGTCTTCTTGAGCTTTGAAAGCCCCTCTAGCGCGTTCTTCATCCTTGTCTTCCCTTCACTGCTGAATGGAAGCGTCACTATGGCCACCGTAATGGCTCCTGCATCCCTTGCTGCCTGCGCAATCACGTTTATCGAGCCTGTGCCTGTTCCTCCGCCAAGCCCGCATGTGACAAATACGAGCTGTGCATCTCCTAGTATATGCTTTATCTCCTCCTTGCTTTCAACCGCCGCATCCTCTCCAACTCTTATGTCGCTTCCAGCTCCAAGTCCCTTTGTGATCCTCTTTCCAAGAAGAAGCTTTCTTTCGGCCTTTGTCTTTACAAGGTGTGATGCATCAGTATTCATTGAAACGAGAGTCGCTCCCTGTACTCCTATTGCCGAAAGCCTTGTCATGGTGTTGCTTCCACTGCCTCCTGTCCCAACAACATAAATCTTCGGTTTTGCGCTTTCGATAAAACGCAATATCTCTTCGTCATCCTGGCTAATGCCTACAGCTGTCATAAAACTACCTGATATCTAACGGTCGCTATAATATATCCTCTACAAAAGGATAAAAATCTATGTTGAATCCGTATGGAAGGCAACTCCTGCAAAAAATGAAAAGAAGCGCAGATGTATTCGTCACTAAATGGCGCGTGCAGATATATTAAAATATCTTATCGGATCGAACGTAATCATGTCTGGTTCCTTGGCTGCAAGAGCCCTCCAGAAACCGCAAAGGCACTACATAGGAGTAAGCGGGATAGAGAACGGAGACCAGGCAATAGCTCTGTTGCGTTCATTCATGGACCAGGAATACCGTGGCCATGACCTGCTCCTTGGGTTGATTGTGTCCTACAAGAGCGTATCAAATATCAAGGGGCGCCCATTGACGCTTGATCTTGGCGAAATCAACCAGATAGCGATGGATATTGAAAGGGAGCTTGACGGCATGAGAGACCATCCTCCTCTTTTTCTGACACTGCATTACTTTACCAAGAAACCGGAAGAGGTACAGCAGGAATTGCTCCAAAAGGTAAACGACATAGTGTCGCTTCCATTATGGATGCAGCTAAACAAGATCGTGATGCGAATATATACCGAACATATATTCAGGGCAAGATACGGTTTCGGCGTGCAGGTAAATCAGAAATGGCCAGAGCAATCGTCACTCAACCTTGAAAGGCTAAAGTCCGAGTTTCCGAAGACCCAGACCATACTGCAAATATCCGATACGTTTGATTTGCGAAGGATAAAAAGATATGAGGGGCTTGATTACGCCCTGGTAGACAGGTCAAGGGGCGAAGGCGTACTCATGGATGTTGAAGAGTCGGTAAGGGTCGGAAAGGAGATAGCGTCGATAGCGCCAAACCTGTCTGTTGGTTATGCTGGCGGAATAAACGATGAAAACGCCTCTGAGGTTCTGAAAAGCCTTATAAGGAACAATGGCTCACCGAGCCTAAACGTCGACATGGAAGGCGGTGTAAGGACAAACGATTTTTTTGATGTAAGCAAAGCGACCAAGGCAGTATCTGCGATTATCGGTGTACTAAGGCAAAAGGAAGCGGACACGATCTGAACGAAGCTATTTATTTTTTTACATATCATGCCATACGATCTAATGAAGCCCATAACGCTTATTGGGGCGGCAATTGCAGTGATAATCGTAATCGTTGCCTTGGTAGTGCTTGGCGGTTATACCTCATCGTATTCGAACAGCAGCAATGGTGCTGCGGCCAATCAGGGGGCGAGCAACCAAAGCGGTGGAAGCACCTCATTGCAAACCACAGCAAACGCGCACGGACAAAACAACACAGGTACAAACACCAGCGTCAGTTCCTCTTCGACTCAAAGCACCACAACAAGCGCTAATAATCAAAACTGTACCGCAAACACGCAGGATCATCTAATATCAGAATGCGTAGCTGCGTTGATAGCGGGGTACGGATATGGAAATAGCACCACCATCGGCTCCTACACCGCTTTCAGTGCTGGATTCACAAATGCGTCAGATGTGCAGCAATCTCTTTTTTCGCAAGACTATTCGGGAAGGAATTATACCCCTTATGTGGTCGATAACATAACTGGCGAATGGGGTCTTGGATATCATAACCCTATCGAATCGACTATCGTGGGGGAGAGCGTTTTTGTGCTGAACAGTCCGAATTTGGCAAAGGCATTGAATAACGAGGTCCAATACGGATACGCATTTGGCGTGACAAACGCTACCACCGACGGCATGACCTACTCATACACATACTTTCAAAGTAACTCAACCAGTGTGGGCTCTTTGGAGATTGTTGGATACAAAGGGGATTATGTTGTAGATTTTAAGGTTACGGGCCCAATGTCCCAGTCTCTAGGAACGGTCGAATCGGAAGTGGCATCGGGCCTCGGTTGATTTGTTCCTGCCGGGCAAGTGATCAATATACGTAAAGGCATTGATTTTCTTGCATTGGTAGTTAAATTCATACTAGACATAACTATACTGCTTACTAAAAGCATCAAGCCCGTATCGATGATACTATGTTCATAGTCTACTCTTTGGCCGATCCCGTATCAATGGAAGCGGGCAGGATAATGAGAGAGCTTCTCCAGCCGGAGGAAGCCAAGCCGATAAACGGCCTAAAACATTTTGTCAGCGATGAATTCGAGATGCTGGAACTCAAGGAATCACACATATATGCGGATTATCTTGACGATATGATAAGCACAGACTGCATAATATTCCTGAGCAGGCACAGCAGCAAAAGCGGAATAGCAAGCTTCACAGTCCATGCCGAAGGCAACTGGTCAAGCGAAGCGAAGCTTGGCGGGAAACCCGAGCAATTGAGCACTGCGGCTCCTGTCGAAATGCTGCGCGTGCTTTCGGCTCTGTCAAAGAACAACCATATTTCTGAGATAAATGTTACTTATGAAGCGACACATCATGGTCCATTGCTAAAGACGCCATCCCTGTACGCGGAACTTGGTGGAAATGAGACCGTGATGAAAAACACGGATTACGTAAGGCTGCTTGTAGACTCAGTATTGGACTCTTTTGAAATAGAGCCGAATTTCAAGAGGGTTGCGATAGGAATCGGGGGCCTTCACTACGCCGACAGGTTTACGAGAAGGGCACTGGAAGGCGAATATGCGTTTGCGCACATATTATCAAAACATTATTCGGATAATGTGGACATGATTCCGCAGGCGATAGAAAGATCAAATAAAAAACCGGAAGTCGCAGTAATAGAATGGTCAAGCCTTGGCGCGGCGCAAAGGAACGCCATAATAGACAAGCTTGACGAGATTGGAATCGACCATGTAAGGATGTGATGCTCGGTAATGACGATGCCAGATGTTTACAAGATATTCCTAGACAAGTACAAGAGCTACACTCCGATACAGGAGGTAGCGATGCCAATGGTCAGGGAAGGCAGGAACTGCGTGATAATAGCGCCTACCGGCGCTGGAAAGACCGAAGCGGCCGTGCTGCCGCTTCTTGACAAGCTGTCAAATGAGGAAGGCAAAACGGGGATACGGGTGCTTTACGTCACTCCTCTTCGCGCCCTTAACAGGGACATGATATCCAGGCTGGAGCAGCTGTGCAAGGCCATAGGCGTCACAATAGCAGTAAGGCATGGCGACACCACGCAGAGCGAGAGGGGAAAGCAGGCGAGGAGGGCTCCCCAGGTTCTCATAACCACTCCTGAAACGCTTCAGAGCATGCTCCCTACAAAAACGATGGGTGCCCACCTAAGGAATGTGGCCGCCGTTGTCATTGATGAGATACACGAGCTCTACTCAAGCAAAAGGGGCGCACAGCTTTCAATTGCATTAGAAAGGCTTGAGAGGATAGCGAATGGCTTCCAAAGGATAGGCATAAGCGCGACAGTCGGGGACAGGGAGCTTATCGGAAAGTTCCTTTGCAACCGCCGCGCTTTTTCAATAGCGTCTACCGGTTCCGGAAGGGACTTTTCAATTGATGTCGAGTTTCCGCAAACATACAAAAGGAACCTGTCACAGCTTGCTGACCGGTTCGGGCTTGACAATCAGGCGCTGGCAAGGCTCGAAGCGATAGCCGACCACATCGGCAAGTCAAAATCAACGATAGTGTTTGCAAACACAAGGCAGATAGTCGAGGCGCTTGGAAGCAGGCTTGTGCATCTCAATGGCATAGAGGACTTTGGCGGGATAGGGGTGCACCACAGCTCCCTTGATAGGGACGAAAGGATACGGCTCGAGAACGAGTTCAAATCAGGAAACGTCAAGAGCATAATAGCGACAAGCTCCCTCGAGCTTGGGATTGACGTAGGGGACGTGAACCTCGTAGTGCAGTATGGTTCTCCAAGGCAGGCGTTAAGGTTAATCCAAAGGGTAGGGAGAAGCGGACACTCGCTGACAAAGGTGCCACGCGGAATAGTCGTGGCGCCAAACCTTGTTGATGCTCTTGAAGCGATATCGATATGCAGGAACGTGGGTTCATGGAATGTGGAAAGGTTCAACGTTCACAGGAATGCGCTCGATGTGCTGGCAAACCAGATATGCGGGATTGCGCTCGATACCGGCATTTGCGCATTTGATGAATTGTTAAGGATTGTAAATAGGTCATACCTTTACGACACGCTTGGCGCAAAGGAGCTGCGCGGCCTGCTTGAATTCATGGCGAAGCAAAGGATGGTGGGTTTTGACGGGAACAGGGTGACGTCCGGAGCAAAGACACGAATGTTCTATTATTCGCACTTAAGCGTAATACCGGACACGAAGAGATACGTAGTGAAGAACATAGCGGACAACAGGATAATATCAAGCCTTGATGAAGGTTTTGTCGTAAGCTCTCTTGAGGAGGGCTCCGTTTTCATAACAAAGGGGCTTCCGTGGAAGGTCATAAGCATAGATGAAAATGTTGTCAGCATAGAGCCCAGCACAGACCTCGATGCCGCAGTCCCTGACTGGTCCGGAGAGGACATACCTGTGAGCAAAGAGGTATCGATGGGCGTATTCGACCTTGTGAACAATCCGTCACAAATAGAAAAGGTCGGATGTGTGGGCAAGTCGCTCCTTGACGAGATAAAAAAGTTCATAATGGAACAAAAGGACGGCTGCGGGCTTCCTTCAAACGAGGCTGTGCTGATTGAGCAGGGCAACGACTACCAGATAATATACACGGGATTGGGGACCCTTGCGAATGAGGCGCTTTCAAGGATAATGGCGCACAGGCTGTCCACAAGGCTCGGAAGGAGCGTAAGCATAAAGGCATCCCCCTACATGATTTTCGTAGAGGTTCCGGAAAGCATCGATATTATCCAGCTCATAAAGCAGCTTTCATCATCAAACCTAAAGGAAGTCATTGAGGACATAATCACCGAAACGGAACTCTTCAGATACAAGTTTGTCGTAGTGGCAAAGAGGTTCGGCATAATAGACAGGGACAGCACGGTATCAAAGTCAACGGCAAAGAGGTTGATGAAGCTGATGGTGGATTCTCCGATATATCATGAAACCCTGAGGGAGCTTGTCGAGAACTATTTTGACATAAACACATTGACGCATTTCGTGGATGCCATCTCAAGGGGAAAAATAAAAGCGGGGGCGGTAAAAGCGGAGAAGCTGTCTCCGATATCGAAGATAATCCTGGATTCGGCATATTATACCAGAGAGCTGATAATGCCGCTGCTTCCAAGCGACGCCATATTGGAATCGTTTTCAAAGGCCCTCTTCTCAAAGAACATAAAGTTGCTATGCACTTATTGCGGCTTTACATTCCAGAGGAGCATATCAAGCATAAAGGACGAAAGCGCAATCGAATGCCCTTCGTGTACGAGCCCCATGCTGGTAAGGTGCACAGATGCGCATAAAGAACTGGTGGAGGCGAGAAGAAGCGGCAAGAAGAAGCATAAGACTTTGCAGTCTGATATCAATGAGATGATGAAGGAAGCCAGCCTTTTCCAGTCTTATGGGGGAAGGGCCGCAGTGGCTCTGTCCACATATGGCGTGGGCCCGACAAACGCCGCAAGGATACTGATGATGTTAAGAAGGGACGAGAAGCTTTTCCTGATGGACCTTATAGATGCGCAGAAGCAGTTCATAAAGAACAAGAAATACTGGACCGTATGACCCATCATACATACATATCTAGGATCTTGGCGACATCCGCGCTCACAGAGCCCGCATCCATGCTTCCGTCAATGATGTGGTAGTTTTTGTACTGTTTTTTCAATCCTTTATATGCCATCCTCGCCTTTTCAAGGAACCTCTCATTTTCGAACATCGTCTTTTTCTTGCCCCCTTGGCTAACCCTCTCGTTCAATCGCTCAATTGCAAGATGCGGGTCTATATCAAAGACTATCGTAAGATCCGGAGGCGGAAAGACCCTGTTAATGCTTGTAAGCCACTCCCTTTCCAGCCCGGATGCGATACCGTAAGCTATGGTGGAAAATATGTATCTATCGCATATGACCGTTTTATTTAAGCGCAGCGCCGGTCCGACAAGCTTTGCGATATGGTCTGCTCTGTCTGCGGCAAACAGAAGCTGTAACGCCCTGGCGTCTGCCGTTCCTTTGTCTTTCACAATCTTTTTTATCATGCTGCCTATCGGGCCGTCCGTAGCCTCGGAAGTAAGCATGCAATCCATTTTCCTGTCCTTTAGGTATGAATACGCGAGCTTCGACTGTGTCGTCTTTCCCGAGCCGTCTATCCCTTCAAGCACTATAAGCATAGTCAGGATTCTCAATGAAAGACTTTAAAGCTTTTAATCTCTTTTAGTAAATGCATATCTGGTTTCGCTTTAACTGTGTGGTTAATTGAAAATAAATGCAAACCCATTGGAAGTAAGGTCCGACTTGAGGATAATGATAATGTTCCTTATAGTGCAGTTCTTCGGCCTCCTTCTTGCCACCAGCGTGTACTCAATAAACGTGCCTATCTCCGCATACACGCAGGCGGTGCAGCCGGTATCGTCCGTGCAGGTTATCGTATTCTATATAATAGGCATAATCCTTTTCGCTGCGCTTATACTGTTCATCCTTAGGAAATACCACAGCGGAAGGTTCATGATACTGATGGAGACCATAGCGATATTCGGAGGGTCATTCATAACCTTCCTTTTCATAGTCGGTTCGCTTACCGGCTCCGTGGAGCAGATAATATTCCAGAATACCCTTTCGCTTCAGATGTCCATAGACTATCTCCTTGCCGCGATATTTGCCGTTACATTGATAGTGCTCAAAAACAAGAGGCAGAACCTAAGGAATGTGGCTTCGATAATAGCGAGCATAGGCATAGGCCTGTACATCGGGGTTTATCTTACATTCACCACTGTGCTTATTTTTATGGCGATACTTGCGGTATACGATTACATAGCCGTATTCATAACAAAGCACATGGTGGCCATGGGCAATGCCGCAATACAGATGAACCTTGCGCTCATTGTCGGCGCGAGCGATGCGGGGGCGTTTCCGCACAGCTATTTTACAAAAGCGCAGATAAAGAGCTTCGAGAAGCACAAGCCGCTGCTTGAGCGTTACAAAAGCGTATTCAACAAGATAGACAGGAAGCGCCTTATTCCTGTGATTGCACCTAGAGCTCTTGGAAACGGGGACATGGCTGTTCCGTTAATGGTGGCTGTCGGCGCTTACAAGGCATACCTGAACTTCACGGGAAGCCTTGTGGTGGTGGCAGGTGCGACGTTTGGCCTGGCACTGACTTTCATGATACTTAGCAAATACAAGAGGGCGCTCCCGGCGATACCTCCGTTGTTCCTGGGCATACTGCTTGCGCTAGGGGTATATACTATCATAATGGCGCTGTGAAGTTATTCACTCCCTTTTTGCCTTTTTCCTTGTAAGCGTTCTTTTGTCCTCTTCTCCAAGGTCCTCCCAATAGCATCTTATTATCTCCCTGGTCTTCAGGTCGCGTATCTGGTTGCTATCAACCATGTCCTTCGCCTCCTTTGGCGTCACAAGGAAGCTCCTGGTGGATTTTTCCATTTCCTCCTGTTTTGTGCCGACATAATCGTCGCATTCCGCTATGAAGAAGTACATCTCTTCTGTAAGGATTCCGGGGCTGCTGAAAGCTCCCTTTTTTCCCGCCCCTATTGGTCTTAGCCTTTTCACCCTGTAACCCGTCTCTTCCGTTGTCTCCCTGGCCGCACAATTCTCCGGACTTTCGCCTTCATCAACGATTCCGGCCACTGCCTCTACGATGCGCTGCTTTTTTACCCCTCTGAATATCTCCTCGAGCAGTATCTTCCCCTCAATGATTGGGAGCACAACTGCGACGTTTCCAGCTTCTATCTTATCAATAGTGTGTTCGCTTCCGTCATCAAACTTTACCCTTTCCCTTACCACGTCGAACCTCCTTCCCTTGAACATCACTCCCGTAGTTTCCTTGTTTGCATCCTTTTCCATATAACCACCAATATGGCTGATAAAATTACCCCATACAGGTACATAATGGTTTCCATAGTGTTGCAAAGCTTGTTCTGCAAAACCAAAACCTGTTTTGTTGATACCGAAACAGCAGGAAAGGCTTAAAAAGGAAGCGTGACTAAGAGTTTCGATGAGGAAATTCCTTTTTGCCACGATTTTATCATTAGCATTGCTTATCTCTTTTGCGGGAGCCGCAATAGTCGGTACCGCCTCGATAAATGCCCCTGCCGTAGTGATAGAGAACAACACCGGCGTGATAACGCAGATAAATCTCACAGTGGTCAATGGCAATGGGACTGTGGAAGTGATTGGCCCACAGGTTGTCGGGAACAGCACCCTGCAGTCTGCGGAAGCGGCCGCCATGTACGCGTCGCAATACCTGAACAAGAACGCAAGCAACTATAATTTCTATTACAACATATCAACCCTTGGGAATGTTTCCGGTCCTAGTGCGGGAGCCGCAATGACCATAGCTGCGATATCCGCGCTTTCTGGAAGGCCCCTTGTGAATGGATTCACGATGACAGGAACGATATCCGGCAATGGAAGCATAGGCCCGATAGGCGGAGTTTACGATAAGATCGGCGCTGCAAGCGCGGACAAACTAAAGTTCATAATGGTGCCGAGGATAAACGGCGGCTTCTACAGCATGCTTTACCTGCTTTCTCAGGACACATTCGGCATACCTGTGATACAAGTGTCAAACATAAGTGAAGCGTACCAGTTCGCATTCAACAAAAACGCGAACCTCGCTGCAAGCAGGAGCAACTATTCGTTCTCAAACAACCTGAACACAGCAAACCTGCCCGGTGCGCCGCTTACATGCTCTAACAATTGCAGCGAAGACATATTCCAGGACCTTTCAGTCTCTACGTTGAATTTTGCAAACGATTCCATAAACGCCCTTTCAGATAGCGGCAGGTTTAACGGAGTGATATCGCAGATGAAGGCTACAACGTTGCAGGACTCTGGCATTATTAGCAAGGGATATCTGTACACAGGATCTGACCTCGCATTCCGCACATATCTTGATTCATTCGTGTTCGACAATTACCTTTCAAACATAACCGTGGCGGAAACAGTGACGACAAGCATAAAGCAGTATTGCGATTCCCTGTCTCCACCGCAGCTTACAAAGTCAAACTATGAATACGTCCTTGGCGGAGAGCTAAGGCAGTCATGGGGCGAGATAACATCTGAAAGCACACTACAGTCGTTCAATTACACTTCGGAGCTTACGACCGACGATGCACTGTTCAACATAAATCAGGCGGCAGCGGCAAACGCATGGTGCACGGCTGCAGATACGATGTACAGGTTGTCAAACCAGACGAACGTCCAGACCGTAGTAACATCGCCAAGCCTGAGTTCCATAGCATACACAAAGGTTAGCAGGCTTTCCACATATGGCACGAACCTCTACCTCACCGCGGCCAACGATGCCCTTTCCGCGAAGAACTATGCCCTTGCAATGCTTGAGGCCGATTATGGATATGCGATAGAGAACTCAAGTGAGGCCGAACTTACGATGAACACGACACAGCTGCTAAGCAACTCGACGCGGCTGGCAAAGAACTCCACGTACGGCGCATGGGCAACGCAGTTCGCAAACGAGGCGATGTTCTATGTATACCAGTCAAACATGACCACTAACTCAACACTGAAGCTGGAGTATGCACAAGAGTCATATACTGCTGCCTTCCTTGCAAACCAGATGAGCTCAGACATGGCGCTTATCTATAACAGCATGGAGCCCGGAAACTCGCCACAGACCACCGGAGTGCAGCAGACGCCAAGTTCAACAAGCGGATCCTACTACACGGATTTGGTGCAGATGCTGAACAACATAGTATACCTGGTAATAGTGATGATAGTCATAAACGTGGTATTGCTTGGCGTGGTGCTTTACCTTTTGCTGCCTGCCACGAAGGCCGGAAGGGTACACCTGAGCCAGCAGCAGAAGAAGGGAAGAAAGGCATCCAACGGCAGCAACAGTAACGGTTAAATTAATATATGTTCATAATAAATCCTCTGTTATCAATCGATTATAGTGAGTCAATGGTAGACGTCATTCCAGGAAAAGTATGCTCATCATGCGGGCGCCTTAGTCACGAGTATACGGAATTCAAGTGCCCAAAGTGCGGAAAGGGCAAGATAATAAGGTGCAAGCACTGCAGGGAAATAACAAACCAGTATAGATGCAGCGAATGCAAATTCGAGGGACCTTAATGGGAATGGTAGCTGTTGTATTCAAGATTTATGCCAAGGATGGCGAGTTCGAAAAGGCACTAGCCTCGGTCAAGACGATGAATCCCGCAGGTTCACAGGTGGAAGAGATCGGCTTCGGGATAAAAGTGATAAAGGCCCTTTTCAAGTTCGAGGACAAGGGTGGCGGCACCCAGAAGCTGGAAGAAGGCCTAAGGAAACTGGACGGAGTGAGCGAAGTCGAGGTCTATGAAGAAAGCCTTGTAGGCTGATAATATTTATATCTGCATTTCCTACTCCTTTTTATGTTGTCCAAAACAAAAGGCATACGCAGCCAATCAGCAATGGAATACCTGATGACTTACGGTTGGGCTATACTTATCATTGCCGTAGTTCTTGGTGTTCTATTCCAGTTGGGTGTGTTTAACGCCGCTACATTTGAAGGCAATTCGTGCCTTGCGTATTCCGGATATCTATGTTCACAGCAGACTCTAAATACCGCAGGTACTCTATCATTCACGTTTGGATACCAAGGTGCCAATTTTACGGTGGACGGATTTGGCTGTTCCAGCAACTCCATAGAACCGTCATTTTCCATGGCTGGCATAAGCAATCTCCAGCCCGGGCAAGAAGAGAGCATAAGCGTTTCATGCCCTGTATCATCAGGTTCAATAGGTACTCCATTTTCCGGATACATCTGGATGGAATATGACCAGGCCGGCCATAACGGTCTGGTTGCAAAGATAGCTTCAATATCAACATCGGTGAGCGTCATCGGTTCATCCTCGTCTGTCCCAACGATTACCGATACCTATTTGGGTAATATCATCCCCGGCAGCAGCGGCCAGACGACCGCTTCAATCACACTTACTAGTGGCTATTCGGAATATTTCTGTGAAGCAGTGCTTGGCTGGTTCTATTCAAGCACCTCTGTTTCAATTGATCAGCTTGCAGAAACCTCCGGCGGTGCAAAGTACGGGATAATAGGGCATCAGACTTCCAATACGTGCACCTTTACGCAGACCCAATCTGGTGCAGATATGGTGCTTGCAGGTATAGGTGTCAGCAGTTCCACCTACTCAATTCTCTCAAGCGGAACGTTAGCTGCTTCTCCAAATACCATAGCATATACTGTAAGCACCCCAAGCACCTTTGTCATAATAATGTTGATCAGCGTCTATTCCGGAACCTCTTTTTCAACCCTTCCTTCCGGATGCTCAATCGTAGTAAGCAAAGTGGATCCACCTATCTACAGTGATTATATATTGGCTTGCCCGCAGCAACCTACTGGTCCGTATTCAGTAGGGATTACAAATCCGAGCCTAACGAGCTCTTATCCCGATGGGTATGTCGTCTATGGTGTAACTTAGGAAAAGTCGAATCAGGCAACATCTATGTTCGATTCCTTATAGCCGAGCTGGGAAAGCGCCTTCTTTACCGCAAGCTTGTGCTCCCCCTGGAGTTCTATAGTGGTGCCCCTTACTGTTCCTCCGCAAGCAAGCGCATGCTTGAGCTCCTTGCTTGTCCTGTCTATCTCATCAGGGTTTATGCCTTCCACAATAGTGACTACCTTGTCAAATTTCGCCTTTTTTGCATAAACCTTAATCTTGGATTCGGTTTCCCTGTCAAGCACTTTGCAGACGCAAAGTTCCAGTGGTAATCCGCATCTAGGACAAGTATCTGCCATTAGATCTTTGCACCCCTCTCGTTAAGAATAGTCAGTATTCTGGCTCTGGTCCTCTTTATGTCCCTTGTCTTTACTACCTTGCTAGCGACTCCCGTGGAAGCTATCTTTCTCTTCTCTATTGCCAGTTCTAGAGTGAGCTCATTGAGCTTGCCTTTAAGTGTAGCATCAGGAAGCGCTCTCAGTTCTTTTAACTTTATATAAAACACCGTAAACGTTATCTTATCGTTACGATGGATATCTGCTGTTTAAGATATTAAAAGCTTTCTATGATGGCCGAATTTCTGGATTTCCGAGAAACCTTATTAATGTTGAATGTGCAATGGTACTGTAAATTTTGCGATTTTTATGATTGATTCAATAGAGGTAACCAACTGGAAGACCCACAAGAGCACAAAGCTTGAGTTCCAAAAGGGGGTAAATGTGCTTGTCGGTGTAATGGGTTCCGGAAAAAGCTCGATACTTGACGCAATATCATTCGCGCTTTTTGGCACCTTCCCCATACTCAACAGCAAGAGGACAAGCCTAAGCAACCTTATAACGAGCAGGCCCACCATCGAGAAGGAATCGGAAGTCAGTCTATCGTTCACCGTTGACGGTGAAACATACGGGGTGACGAGAAGGATAAGCCAGCAAGGTTCAACGGCAAAGGTCACCAAGAACGGCGCATATCTGCAGGCCCAACCCACAAAGGTCACGGAAGAGATAGCGAACGTGCTGAAGATAGACTACGATACATTTTCAAGGGTCATCTATGCGGAGCAGAACGAATTGGATTATTTCCTCAACCTGAACAAGGGCGAAAGGAAGCGCGTTGTCGACCATATGCTTGGCCTTGATACTTTTGCCACCGCAGAAGAGAACGCAACATCTCTGATAAACAGGCTAAAGGACACAATAGGCTCCGAGGAGGAGATGCTTGCCAGGATAGACATAAAGGAACTTAGGGAACAGACGACATCGCTAAAGTCCCAACTCCATAGTTTGGAAAGCGAACAGAAGAAGATGAAAGAGGCATACCTGCAATCAAGGAGTGCGTTCGACGAATCAAAGCAGAAACTGGAAAGTGCAAGGAAAGAGATCGAGAAAAGGAATGCCATAACGAAAAAGATAACGGAACTGGATGGAATGATAAACACATGGGAAAAGGAGGTAAAGAAGATAGAGGCCGAGCACATAGATGAAAAGGGCCTTGATGAGGCAAAGGACAGGCTCGACAAGGAATACGCCGAACTAGAGAAAAGAATAAACGATTCAAGGAAGGAAGAAACCAGGCTTTCAAAGGAGCTTTCCGCAAAAGAAACCGAGAAAAAGATGCACAAGCGGGACATCGACGAAAGGGAAAAGCTGAAAAAGGAGCTTGGCTCGGATAGTGAAGACAAGATAAGGGACAAAATAAAGGAGGCAATCGCACTGCAAAAAGCAGAAAACGACCATCTTGCAGCGTCAAAAACCAGGATAGAGGAGCTGGAAAAGGTATCAAGGGACCTTGAGGGCCACGTCGGAAAGTGCCCGGTCTGCGAGCGGGAATTGGATGAAACTCACAGGAAGGGGCTATTGGAAGAGAGAAAATCAGCCATATCGAAACTGAAAGATGAAATCAAGGTCCACTCAAGAAAATCAGAGGAGCTCGCCAGTGAACTGGAGGCATTTAATAAATCATACATGAATGTGCATTCAAAAAACGAGACGATAAGGAAGTATAGCGGTCTTGACTCTATAGTGGAGCAGTTAGAAAAGGAATGCAAGCGCCTGGTTCCCGAGATCGAAAATGCCAGATCTGCAATAAAGGATATGGAAGGAAAGCAGAAGGTCACCGCGGATAAACTTAATTTGGCAAACCAGCACATCAAGACCGTTGAGAGAAAGAGAGGATACGAATCAGAGATATCAAAGGCAAAGAAACTAGTAGAAGATAAGCACGGCGAGCTATCCGGCATAAAAATAAACGAAAACTCCATGGGCCAATTGGAGGAGGAATTCGGAAGGCACAGCAAGCTTGTGGGTGAACTGGATTCTAGGATAAAAGAGAGCGAAAAGTATTTTTCATCGCTAAAGTCCCAACACGACGATAAACAGAAGCAGATAGACAGTTATGAGGCCACGTCCAAAAGGATAGAAAAGAAACAGGGCATAGTGTCAAACCTCAATAAATTCAAGACCGTGTTGCAGGAAACGGAAACCACATTAAGGAAAAAGCTCAGCTTGTCCATAAACAACCTTATGGAGGAGCTGTGGATGCAGCTCTATCCATATTCGGATTATCAATCTATAAGGTTGACACCAAAAGCGGACGACTACCTTCTTGAGATAAGGACCCAGGACGGCGACGATAACGAATCGTGGATGCAAGTGGATGGCACAGCGAGCGGCGGAGAACGCAGCATAGCGTGCCTCACCCTGAGGGTGGCCCTGGCTATGGTCGTCGTTCCAAACCTAAGATGGCTCATACTTGACGAGCCGACGCATAACATAGACGCGAACGGGATATCCCAGCTCGTAGAGGTGCTTGGCGGCCCATTGCCGAACTTTGTCGAGCAGATATTCATAATCACCCATGAAGAGAGCATGAAACAGATCCAGAACGCAAAGACATTCATACTCGAAAGGGACAAATCTATAAACTCGTCGACAAACGTAAGTGCGCTGTAATCGTGCCTCTTTTGATATCAATTTTGATACCATTGCAAAGAACCCCTATTGTAAAGGTTTTAAATTACTTCCTTTTGAAAGAATATTATGTCGACAAGGGGCTCACGCCCAAATTCAGCAGTAGCTATGCCTAGAACTTCTAGTTTTACCGGCAGCCTCCTTTTTGCGCTTTCAACGATTTCCGCAGTGTTGATGGTGCTGGCGTTTTCAATATCATTTTCCAATGCAACCTCATCAAATACCATTATGGCAAACGTCTACATAAATTGCCAATTTGGGACTTCGGTAACGGTAAACGCACCGGTATACCTGCAGCCGGCCGTTATCGGGGTAACGTACAGTGCAAATTCGATAAACCAATGCACGATACCAAGCATAACTGGCAACGTAGAGATATCCAATACTATAAGCGGTTATATCGCGTATACGACTGCGGCATCCATATCAAACGTCGGGTCAAGCCCGGCAAGCGGATATTTGACCATTAATTCAAATGCGGTTCCGCAATCAACATACTACATCGCAACCCTTGCGCTCGCATCACCAAACATAACAGAATCGAGCACATCAAACATGTTTCAAGTGATATCCCCTGCAAACATATTGATAACATCTTTGACGGTATCCCCATCATCTCCCTCGCAGGGCTCACAGATAACCATAACTACGAACATACTCAACAGTGGAAGCCTTGTATCGAGCAATGCATTCTTGAACCTTAAGATAACAGGACCGAATGGCTTTTCTTATGTTTCAAACACGGCTGTTGCAAATCTGGCACCGCAGCAAAGCACAATAATATCCACGACACTCACTTCGGTGACACAGACGACACAAAAATACACCGTTGTCGAAAACGTATCATACGTTAGCACGTACACGTATAATTCGGTAACCTACCAGACCCCCCTGCTATATTCAAACGCCGCTTCTACGACATATACCGTCCCTTCGACAGTGACGCAGTGCGGAAGTTGCGGTGTTGTTTACATACCTCCAGTGCCTGTAAGTATAACGATACCGTCTTCACTGCTTCAGTTCACCCAGATACCAATATTCTCTGAAGCGATTCTCGGAAGCACTACGATAGGGATAATGGGACTGGAAAACATGTATAATGACAATATAACCGTGAGCCTTTCAGTGCCAAAATATGCGTTCGGAACGCTGGAGCTGTCCAGCTCTACGGTTTACCTTACTCCAAAGACCACGCAGCTCGTCGATACCGTTTTTGAGCAAAACAGGAATACGACACCGGGCACTTACGTCGTACCGATAAACGTGACTACGAGAAGCATAAGCAATGGCAAACTGAATACTCAATCGAGTGTCGTATTTGCCGCATACAATGTCAAAACACAGCCAAACTATCCATACTATATAGAAAATGTGAACCTGTTCAACAACACCCAGACCGCAAAGATTGAGTTTTCCGTGTACAACCCGACCCCAAAGCCGCTTTATAACGTAAACCTTTCGTTCGAAGTCCCGCGTTTGTCCATGACCGAACTTACGAGCATAAAGGCATCAGGCCCGGTATACCACATATCAAACACTAGCGGAGAGACCATAGTAACATGGGTAATACCAAAACTGATCCAAAATAGCAGCGCTCTGCTAGAAACCTCTATATCGAATATAACATCCCCCTCGAGTTTCTACAATCTGCAGGCAAGCCTGGCATCGGCTTCCACGATAAACGCGACAAGCTTCAGCATATCTAGCATCAACGCGCCGATATTCCTTGAAAACCAGTCTGGCGCTATTTCGGTAACTGCGTTGTATACGGGGACAAATGAAACCAACGTAACCATGACGCTGGTTCCGCCACCAGGACTTGGAATAACCGTACAGAACAAGACCCAGAGGTTCCACGTGTTCCCGAACACGCTCGTCACTGCAACTTATAACGTAAGCGGCATAGGCACGCTTGGCACAAGCACGTTCCAACTGAGGGTGTTCGGCCCGTTCAGTGAACAGACATATTCAATACCTGTGTTAGTGGTCCCGCCTCCGGAACAGAGTCCGATATCCCTGCCAAACCTTCCAAAGACGCCGCCAGAGCTTGTATTTTTGTTAGAAGTGATAGCTGCAATAATCATAATAATTGTGATGATAATAGAGGCCATAAAACATCTCAGGAACAGACCGAAATATGTAAAGTCGAGAGCAGAAGAGTTAAAAAGGGTGCGTCAGAGAGTTAACAGGACCATAGAGGACTAATGTGCGTAAAAGGAATAGTATAATAAGATATATTGTACACGCATAAATAAATATAGAGGCATGTAAATGCGTATAAATGCGCGTAAATGCATTTAAAGACCAGTTGGAAAGTTGGTATAATGGTAGAAAGGACGTACCGTATAAGGGTATCCTCTCAAAAGGGCGGAGTCGGCAAGACAACTATTGCGGTCAACCTTGCGGTCTCTTTGAGCAACATGGGTTACAAGTGCCTTTTGATTGATGGGGATCCGATAAATCCATCGATAGAGTACCATCTCGGCCTTCCCGATGTTAACATAGGTTACAAAGACCTGCTTTTCGGAGATGTGTCTTCCATTCAAAAGGTCATAGTCAGGCATTCGGATACGGGGCTGCATGTCATTCCAGGTGTGCAGTACATGAAGCCATACACCCCAACAGACGCACAACTGATAAAATTTTCGCAGAAGCTGCATGAGCTAAATGGTTATGACTATATCATAGTGGACACCCCTCCGGGATTCTATTCGCCGGTGCTTGCGAAAGCGTATGATGAAGCGATTATAGTGACGACTCCAGACATGCCGTCAACGACCAGTGCGATAGTGCTAGACCATGTATACAAAAAGACAAATCTTCCAAGGACAAGCCTTGTGGTGAACAAGGTGGCCGGAAAGAGATATGAGTTGAGCATAGGGGAGATAGAAGAGGCCTTTGGACAGAAAGTCACAGGGGTGCTTCCAGAGGACGATGTGGTTCCGAAAAGCATATCTGAACACGTGCCTGCCGTACTGGCTAATAAGAAAAGCTCCTTTTCGACGAAAATGGCAAGAATGGCAAAAATGTACGCGAGCTATGTGACGCCTAAGGGCGAGATCTACAAGAGGGAAGGTTTCTGGACAAGATTCCTTGACATTTTCAGGAGACGCAGATAAATCAGTAATAAATACCTATGCGTCAAAACTTTTTATATATGCAGATGCTTGTGCGTCTGTATCGCGGGTGCATGGTTGGCTAGAAAGAGGGCAACAACTTCCAATTACACGTTCGTCGTTTCGATGCTGATAATAGCAATACTGTTGCTCGCCATAGTCCTGATTTCGATTCCTATGGTGGAGAATTCTGGAAATAATTTCAATGGATGTGCGATAAGCATACCGAACAGGTCAATGAGCTTTGGGGTGCTGAATCCTATGGAAACCACGCCTACGAATGTTTCGGTAGTGGATTCGAATCCTGGAACAGATCCTGCTACTATAATGATGGCCGGAAGCAACTGGACGGACACCGACAACGACTCATTTTATGTTACTAATACCGAATGGAGCGCTTCGCCAATGCGCACGTATGGCGGAAATGCGCTTCAGCCTTATTCATCAGGATTGCAGAATACCAGCGTAAACATAGGAAACGATGCGTCAAAAACTCTTTATTTCGGCCTTAACATACCGCCAGCGCAGCCAAGTGGCGCATACTCGCAGACTATACTGATAATCAACAGCTGCTAATCCTAAATCTTCAAATCTTCCATAAAAGGAATAAAGATTAATACATTGCTTTGGTTAATATATTGCTTACAAGGGGGTGTAATTTGGTGGATATCGATTCGTCCAGCGCGTTGAGGGGTTCTTTCAGCGGAAAGGCGATTTTCTCTTACTTCATTGTCTTTGCCGTAATGGCAAATGCCGTGCTTGTGTATACGCAAAGCACAAACTCTACCGCGCAATCAAACATCGTTCAAAACTGCACACTTACCATATTTACTGAAAGTGGGTTGCCAATGGACACAATGTGGAGCATAACATATGCCAATAGCGTTTCATCTTCCGCATCAAACAGCGTGATATTTTCTCCAATGCAAAGTGGCATATATATTTTCAACACGTCAAATATCATAGTAAACGGCATAAAATATACTCCAAACCCGTCAAATGGCTCGTTGCAATGTGGTTCATCGTTTAACATAGATTTCACCACTCCTGTTAATCAGGCACAAACGACCAACCATAGCACGGTGCAAGCAAGCCAAAGCGCACAATCCAATCCCAACACACAAACCATAGCCCTGAGTTACTCTAGAGGCAGAAATTTTGGCAACAATATAGTGGCCACATCAAACTCACTTTCCTTTATGCTGCAAAAGTCCCTGATAAGCAATATACTTGTGAACCTGAACACAAACAGCCTTAAATTCAATATATCCATAACAAACCAATCGACGCCAATCCCACAAGCCAGCAATTCATATCTCGTAAATCCAAGATCCTACCAGTTCATAAGCATAGACAGCAGCGTAAATGGCGGCGGAAACATAGACAACTACGTAACGAACGTAACATATGACTTTTCCGTTCCATCAACGTGGGAAAGCGGTACAAATCCATATTCAATGACCCTTATGAAACAGGAAAACGGAGGATGGCAGCCAATGCCAACCACGTACATCGGAAGCTCCGGTGGCTACTATGAATATTCAGCAATATCTAATTCCTTCTCATACTACACTGTGGGGCTTACCTCATCAAACGCGATAGCCACAAACCAGATAATCCTTACTTTGCCTACTGGATTTTCAACATATTTCTGGTCCGCCGCCATGCAGATCAGTTTCGGATCTGTAAATTGGACTACGGATGCCGATGCATCTATAACATTCAGCCCAAACAATCCTCCCGGCTCTGATGTTGGTCATAATGCCATATACTCTACCGGAGACCTTATCGGGGCTGCCGGCTCTAGCGGTACGTCAGCCGCTGACAACGGACTTGTGCTTTCCGGAATGGGTGCGAACGTGCTAATCGGCAATGGCAACATGTTCACAAATGAGTCAAATCAGTTGGCAAGCGGCGCCCATGACGAGTTTTTCAATGTGCTTACCGCAAACAGCTTTGTGATACTGCTATTGGCTTCCGGTTCGGGGGATGCATCAAAGATATCATCCATAGCTTGGCCTACTGGTTGCAATGTGCAGCAAAACACAACCGATGCTACCTATTTCGATATTGCAGCTATAGCCACATGCGCCGATTATCAGACCACTGGGCAAACCCTATTTACCTATACTGAAAGCTCATCTAAGGCAGGGGTATCTTACGCGGCATACGTGTTCCCGCCATATGGGGTGACGCTGGATGACAGCCCTTCCACTGGACAGATAACGACAAATGGAGGTACATGGGCAAGCGGAACAGTGGTGAACGTTATTGGTGAAGGGACCATAACTGCAGTGCCTCCTTCCGGTTATGCACTTAACTACTGGAGTGTCGACAATCCAAACAATGCGATAATAACGTCAAATACTGCAACTACTACAACCATAATAGTAATGGGCAATGTAGTGCTGACGGCAAATTATATACAGGCGAACATACCGACAAACTTCATAGAGACTGGCCTACCAAGCGGTACAACATGGAGCGTCACGTACAAGGGAAGTCCTGAAAGCGCCAGCACCTCAAACATATTGTTCATGACGGATTCTGGAAATTTTGCTTACTCTATTCCGAGCGTGCAAGTTGGCAGCAATACTTATGTGGCAAACACACCGTCAGGATACTGGGTTTCCGGAAATACGTTTGATGTGGAGTTCGGCATAGAGCCGCGCATGAACGTGCAGTTCAATCCAGTATTCCTTGGCGTAAGCGACAACATAACCGCAAACGCGGTGCCGAGCAGCGACGGTATAGAGATACTTGCAAATGGGGTAGTTAAGCAGACTGGCAGCGGTGGAAATGTGCTTTTCAATGCAAACAGTCTAAGCACCGCAGCAGACTATCTTATCACTGCAAAAGACACGACCACTGGGGCTGCAAACAGCATAGTGTTGCATGTAGAGCCCGACCCTACGAGCATAGACAATGTCATAGCAATAACATTTTCAATGCCTAATGTCACCGTATCATCAAGCGAGACCCTGAGCTCGGATCTTATTGGCTACGATATTACTATAAATTCTGGAGTTACGCTCACGGCTAATGGCTATAGTATAATTGCTGCAGGCAACTTCATTAATGATGGAAATATAATAACCGGCAATGTCCCAAACGGTGGACTTGGAGGAGTTGGTACTGCAGCGGGCGCTAATGGGGCATCTTTCCTCAGTTCATATGCGGGTTCTGGCGGTGGCGGCGGAGGGAATGATGGTGGTAAAGGACTAAGTGGTGGCAGCGGCGGAAACACTATAGCTTCAGCGGGTTCTGGTGGTGCATTCGATGCCGCAGGCGGCGCGGGTGCCACCCCTCCTTCTCCTCCCCTTAGCGATTCTACTATAGCGAATTGGTATAGCTCTGGCATCCAAAACCATCTGGAAAGCGCCAGTGGCGGTGGCGGTGCTGGTTACGGTACAGGCAATAACGGAGGAAATGGGGGAGGCAGCGCACTTGGCATGTTTATAGAAGCAGGCAACATAACCGTAGGGAATGTATATGCGGCTGGCGTGCCTGGAAATGCCGCTGTCGGGACAAAGAGCGCAGGAGGAGGTGGCAGCGGCGGCGGGTCTATACTTTTAGTGTATGGCACCAACTGTAATGGTTGTTCCGGAACTGGTTTGGTTGTGACAGCAGGTGCCGGCGGTGCAGGAGGCACCTCCACTAACGGTGGCGGAAATGGCGGCGCTGGCCGAATAATAACATATCAATACACCAATATTCCGGTCCCAGTAATACCCTCTCCTTTCCAGGTGCTTGTGCCAACAAACAGCGCGAAGTACAGTGGAATTGAAGCCAGCAACCTTGATAATATAGAGTTCTTCCTTGCCAATACCATCATGCTATCATCCTGGCTGGAAACCAACAACATTAATACTGCAGCAAACTCGCTTTATTGGGTAAAATTGCCAGATGGGTTTAACAACAACCAGAGCATGACAATATATATGGGGTTCGCAAACCCATCAACAAACCTCATGAACCAGTACACTGGTGAATCTCCATATCTGTCTACAAATTATGGCCAATACGATAGTGGTACGAACACTTTTGTCGCTTACGCCAACGGCACAATGAATACTATATTTACGCTGGATTCCAACATGCTTTCCATAAATACTATATCTGGAGTCACGCTTCCGACTGGCGCCACTGGAAATGTATTGGAACCTGTCACAGATAGCACTAACTCGATAGCGTGGGCCGGAATAGATATAGGTCTCTCAAGATACATAATCAACGGCTACATTATGCAGAACGCCGCCAATTACCAAGAAGCAGGTCTTGGCGGTGAGATGGGGTCGACACCACGGGGATACATATTTGGTGCGGGGGAGAGCGCAGGCCCTACGCCATATATCGTTTCGTTGGCAGAAGAAAGTAGCACAGCATCCACCGTTCTTGCCGGGGTAGGGACCGGCGGAGTGATAAACTCGTGGATGTATTTGCAAGGCATATACGATGATGGTACGATGACGGCAATAGAGGGAAGAAATGTTCTTCAGGCTGGCAACACTGTCACGGCTACTGATACCACATTTACAGGAAACTATGCTGGGATAGCTGCTGCAAATACGCTCTCATCAAGCACGCCCGAGGTAGTGGGATACATGTACGTACATACTTATCCATTGATTGGAGCCCAACCTCTACCTGTATTCAACGGCAACATAATGAACATACCTGTCAGCGCTACGTGTGGCATATCTCTTAGCCCTGGCTCTTTCACGTTTGGCACGATGGGTCCCGGTGCTACGATATCTACGTCAAATGTGGTCACGGACACCAACTATGGTGGTGGGGTGCCTGCGACAGTATATTTATCAGGATCAAACTGGATATCTTCTGGCACGTCCAACTTCTATGTAACCAACACCGAATGGAATGGGGCGAAGCTTGGCACATATAATGGCAATGCATTGCAGCTCTTTCCGTCCGGGGCTACTTCCACAACTATATCTATAGGTGGAGGATTAAGCGCAAACGTATATTTCGGTCTTGCGATACCGACCGCACAGCCACCTGCCACATACACACAAAACATAGTATTCGAGAACCAGTGTTGATTATATATGGATAATATGATCAATAATGGTATCAAAAATAGTACATCAGGCAGTTCCGCAAAATGCAAAGTGTTTTTAATGCTTACTGTAAATGTATTATGGGCGAACTTAAGGTGGAAATATGTTCAACAATAGAAAGTCGCAACATATCGCCGTAATAACTGGCGTTTTGCTGGCGGTCGTACTTGTTGCATCTGTCTTGATAGTTAGACAATCTTCCGCTACTTCAAGCGGAAACGTAGTAGCGAATGTGGTTGTCGGTTCTGTTTGTTATATGGGGGTTAGCAATACTGCCATTACCTTCGAGAACCTCAACCCAAACTCGATAGGAGCCCTGGCTGCTCCTACAGCTAACCTGATAGTGGTTTCCGATAATGGAGGAAATGCCGCATACAACATAATAGTCAGCGGCGGAAACATGGTGTTCGATTCCAATTCCTTCTTTGTAGATAACACCCTTTGGAACCCAATATCTGCCGGCGCTGGCGTAGGAAACGGACTTACACTAACTGCTGTCACTACAAACATAATCATAGCCGCTCCAACAGAGAGCACTCCAACTACATCAAACAACATTTACTTTGGACTAGAGGTCCCTGCGGGTACTCCACAAGGCATATATACAAACACCATAACCCTGGGAAACACGTGTAACTCGGATACAAATGCAATAACTGAGACCGAAAACGTCCAGCCATACTGCTACATAAGCGTGCCAAGCACCATAACTTTCGGCACGATGAACCCGGCAAGCGCACACAATACAAATGTGCTTGTCTTAGATACCGACCCAGGCGGCAACGTAAATGCCAACGCATATGTGGGCGCCGCGAACTGGATTAGCACTGGTTCAGCAAACTTCCTGGCTTCAAATACTGACTGGAATGCTGCAACGCAGTCAAGCTTCCTCGGTACGAATGTACTGTTGTATCCAAGCGTCGCAGACACTGCAATAACGGTGATAGCTCCAACGCAAGCCACCCCGGCCACAACAAATAACATATACTTTGGCCTATATGTGCCACAGGGCACCACAGCAGGTACATATACGCAGAATATTGTTATTGAAAACTCATGTTGATGGTTGATACGATGGATTTCGCGAGGGTATCTTCGGTATTGTTAATTTCGTTTGTGCTCATGTTCCTATTTGTGCACACTTCAAGCGCGCAGCTTGGTGAAGAGGCGGGCACGCTTGCATTTCAGGTGCCTATAGGCAGCAGCCAAACGATCCAATGGCATCTCGCAAACGAGGGAAACTCATCATTGAACATATATATCTATGTCCCGTCATTGCAGAACGTATCAAATGAGGTAACGCCGACGATTATTGCATCTCCGATGAATTTCACGATTCCTCCATATTCAAGGTTCATAGTAAACATAACCGCAACAATGCCTGCAAACGACCAGCCAAATGTTGGCGGATGGTCCGGCATGTTGCAAGCGGTTGAGACGTCCAATGCGTCAGCACCTGGCGGAGCAGTGATACTCGCAGGTGTCGGAAAGAAGTTTACTATATTCTCAGCACCTCCAACCACCACTACTACATCTATACCTCCCGCATCTACCACAAGCAACACTCAGCAGCCAACAGTACCTACCGTTTCAGGAAACCTTGCAGCGATAGGGATAGTGGTGATAGTGGTCGTCGTTATCGCGATACTCGGTTTGCTCTATGTGATGGAGAAGAATAAGAGGGCAAAGGCAAAGAAAAAGAGGACAGCTGCAAGAGGCAAGCGCAGGCGTGCAACTCCGCAAAGGTCTAGTGCAAGAAATAGAAGGGCCCGCTCAAGACGCACAAGCGCTCGCCAAAGGAGGCGACGCTGAAGCCCAAGGCTCCCTATTTATAAAAAATAAAAACCCGGAAAATATAGAGTATAGAGGGACGAGTTTAAACTTCTCCAAGGCCGTATTCCTCCTCTCTCTTTCCGTCGGCTCCCCATTCGACGTGAGATCCGAGTATGGATGCGCTTTTTATCCCGGTGAATATCGCGATTACTGACACCTTGCTGTTGTAAGCCGGATCTATCCTTGCGCCCCAGATTACGTTTGCGTTCTTTGCCGTCATTTCGGATATCCTTCTTCCTATCTCATTGGCTTCTCCCAATGTCAGATCGTTGCCGCCTATTATGTTCATGAGCACTGAAGTGGCGCCTTCGTATTCAACATCAAGAAGCTTGTTCTTGAACGTGTCCTTTACCACCATGTTCACCTTGTCCGGGCCTTCTCCCTCTCCTATGCTTATGAATGCAAGGTCTCCTCCGGACATTATGCTTTTTACGTCCGCAAAATCAAGGTTTATCAGCGACGGAGTATTTATTGTCTCGGCGATGCCCCTTACTGCCCTCGATGTGACCTCATCAGCCACTCTAAAGGCCTGTTCCATTGTAAGATTTGGATATAGCTCATAGAGCCTTTGGTTATCGACTATTATCAGGGTATCAACGCGCTTCCTAAGCTCTTCAATCCCCTCCTGCGCGATTTTTATCCTTACTCTCTCCAGCGCAAATGGCGTTGTGACTATGCCTATGACTATGGCTCCCTGGCTCTTGGCTATCTCCGCCACTATCGGAGCAGCCCCTGTTCCTGTCCCTCCGCCCATGCCTGCTGTGACAAACACGAGATTGCAGTCCCTTATCGCATCCTCTATATCAGATCTGGAATACTGCGCTGCCTTCGCTCCTATATCCGGAAAACCGCCGGCGCCAAGGCCCCTTGTCAGGACTCCTCCTATAAGCACCTTCCTTATCGTGGGGTCAAGCAGCTTCAAATGGTTAGAATCGGTGTTTATCGCCACAAGGGATGCTCCCTTTATGCCCATCCTCGATAGCCTTTGTATCGTGTTGCTTCCTCCCCCTCCGCAGCCGCAAACCGCTATCTTCGCCTGAAAAATATCGTTATCTACGCTAGAAGCGCTAAGCGCGCTATCTATAAGATCCATGTTCTCAGCTATAATGGAAAAGTAGGTTATAAATATATGGCGTGAAACCCATGCGTTTACGCATCTGGGCGAAACTGCACAAGACATTATACATAGATGGGTATCTAGCTATGCCCTCCATAGAATCAATCACAAACAGCCGATAAAACCATGGAAAGAGCTTGGTTTATATATATTTCGTTTATAATAAGTATTGCAAAGCCCTAATGGAACTAAGATAGGCTTATTTTATTCCTGGGCAACAGATAGACATTGTGATTTTATGGCAAGATTAAGGCCCGGAAGGACCTGCAGGAACCCGAACTCACAGGCATGGGCAAGGTACTCTATAAGGAAACCTAAAAAGAACTACATAAGGGCCCTTCCTCATACCAGCATACAGCTCTTCGATATGGGTAAGGACAATGCAGTATATGACATCAAGGTGACGCTGGATTCGCAGCAGCCCGTGCAATTGCGCTCAAATGCGCTGGAAGCCGCAAGGCTTATGGCAGTAAAGCACCTTGAGGCAACAATACCTGGCGCGTTTTACCTAAAGCTTCTCGTATTCCCTCATAACGTGATAAGGGAGCACAAGATGGCAGCAGGTGCAGGAGCAGACAGAATTTCAAGAGGTATGAGCCAGGCCTTTGGAAGGCCAATAGCAGTAGCTGCAAGGATCCAGAAAGAGCAGCCTATATTCATGGTAAAGGTCTCAAAGCAGAACAGGTCTGCGGCAGTAAATGCGCTAAAGATGGCCGCGTACAAACTTTCCGGTGCATATAAGATAAGGGTTGCCTAAGGAAGGAAAGAGCATAACGCATAGGCAGAACCTATAAATATCATCCTCGTTATCTCTCTCATAATTGATACCCATGAGGATATTACTCCAGTTTCCTGAAGGTCTAAAGCAAAAGGCTCTAGAGTATGCAAAGTCCTTGGAAAAGAAAGGGGATGTTGTATTCGTATCTGCATCTCCTACGTTCGGTGCATGCGATCTCGCTATAGATGAAGCCAGGAACATAAAGGCAGACAAGCTAATACATTTCGGCCATTCCGAGTTCCACAAAGTGGACTTCAATGTCGAATACGTGCCTTATTACATAGATGCGCCTCTTGAGATACTTGAAGAGTCGCTGAAGGAACTCTCGGGCTTTGGAACAATATCCATAGTCACGACGGTGCAGCACATCCATCAGCTTGACAAGGTAAAGGGCTTTTACGAAAAGAACGGGAAAAAGGTCATCATTGGCAAGCCGTTTGGTTTTGCAAAGGCGAATGGGCAGATTTTGGGGTGTGATGTGGGGAGCGCAAGTAGTGTCGACAAGCTCGTAGACGCCCATGTGTATTTTGGCGGCGGATTGTTCCATCCTCTGGGCGCGCTTCTAAATACGACAAAACCATTCGTTGCCATAGAGCCGTTTGAGAACAAGGTCGAAAGGATAGACGGGCTTCGCGAGACATACAGGAAGAGGAGCCGCGGGAAGATAATGAGGGCCATCGAAGCCCGTAGATTCGGCATACTTGTAAGCACCAAGAACGGCCAGCACAACATGAACCTTGCAGCCATACTAAAGAAAAAGCTGGAAGGGAACGGCCTTGATGCCGCAATATTGGTGGCCAACACCTTTGACTTCATGTCCCTGAACAACATGCTTGAATTTGATGCATTTGTCAATACTGCATGCCCAAGGGTCTCAATAGACGATATAGAAAGGACAAGAAAGCCATTGCTCAGCGCAAACGAGCTGATGGAAGTGCTGAAGATAAAGCAGGAGCTTGCCACCTCAAAAACCACAAAATGAGCCGGCAATTACTGGCGGAAAAAGGCTAAAGCTAATCCTCAAATAAAACAAAAATAAAATCAGAAAAAGAAAAAAAGAAAGTAACCTTAGTTAGGTTACTTTTACTGTTACTGTTGCTACCTTCTGTGTTACCCACGCGTTTGTTCCGCCAGGAGCTGAGTTGCTTGCTGTGTAGTTTAGCCATAGGAATCCACTGAATGACTGTCCTATTGCCGCTGCACTTGAAGCAGTTGCGAGCTGTGTTCCTGTGCTACCATAGCATGACAATGCAGTTACTGATACTGTTTGTCCGCTGACCAGGTTTATGGCGTTGCCATAAGAGTTTGATGGTGCAGAAGAAATAGCTGTTGCTATTCCGTTACCATTGATATACATCCATGCAGCAGCATTTGATGGTAATCCACCAGCGTTGCTTGTTGCAGCGCATGCCATTTGCACGTCATATATCGAGTAACCTTGGTTTTCACCGAACGTGAACGCTAGGGTTCCGCTTGTGCCCAGAACTGGACTGCTGCACAAGAATCCCGGCGATGCCACGCACGAAGTGCCAAGTAGGCTTCCACCGCTAAATACTCCCAGAGAGAACAATGCTCCCAGAACCACGGCTATTATCAAGATAGCCCATCCATATGTCATCAGGTATTCCATAGCGCTTTGCGCACGGAAGGTCTTCGTTGTTTTTCCTAACATAACCTCTCACCTTAAAAGCTAATCTACTATTCAAAAGATAGGTATTTAAAGCTTTATTTGTGAGAGCACCGCGAAGTTGCAACCGTCAGATTACCTCGAAGCGCAAAATTTGCAAGCGATATGTGCTTGTGGTGGGTTCTAGCAAACAATATATAGATTGCTTTTTATGTAGTATCGGAATACGGTAGCTCAAGGCTGCCGTGTATCAATACCTACATGTGTTTGAGATTAGATATCTGATATTTGATATTGCATAGTGACCAATATGGCTGAAGAATTGAATCCTTTCAAGATAGCGCAAAAACAGCTGGCTGAAGCCGCTGAGATAATGAAGCTGGACAAGCAGGCATATGAGATATTGAAGGAGCCCATGAGGAGCCTTACTGTCAACATACCTGTAAGGATGAGCAATGGGAGCACCAAGACCTTTACCGGTTTCCGTGTGCAATATAACGATGCCAGGGGCCCAGCAAAAGGAGGCATAAGGTTCCATCCGAAGGAAAGCATAGATACGGTAAAGGCGCTTTCCGCATGGATGACCTGGAAGTGTTCGCTTGCAAACATACCTTTCGGGGGAGCAAAAGGGGGAGTGATCTGCGATACGAAGAGCATGGACGAGCATGAGATAGAGGCAGTGTCAAGGGGCTATGTGAGGGCGATAGGCGAGTTCATCGGCCCGGACAAGGACATACCTGCGCCTGACGTTTACACCACTCCTCAGATAATGGCGTGGATGATGGACGAGTACAGCAACATCGTAAGGCACAATTCATTCGGGGTCATAACCGGCAAGCCGGTAGAAGTATGGGGCTCAACAGGCAGGAAGGACTCCACCGCCATGGGCGGCATGTTTGTCATGAGAGAGGCCGCGAAGCTCCTAAAGATAAACCTGAAGAAGGCGAAGATAGCGGTCCAGGGTTTTGGCAATGCCGGAATGTATGCGTATACCCTTTCAAAGGAGATGTTCGGTTCTAACGTGGTTGCAATAAGCGACTCAAAGGGCGCAGTCTATGACCCTGACGGGCTTGACCTTGCGAAGCTGCAAAAGGCAAAAGACACTGGCGGAAGCGTGGATTCTTACAGTAGCAAGAATGCGGAGAAGATAACCAATGAGGAACTGCTTGCCCTGGATGTGGATATATTGATACCTGCGGCTATAGAGAACCAGGTGAGGAAGGATAATGCCGACAAAGTAAAGGCGAAGCTGCTTCTCGAGCTTGCGAATGGCCCTGTTACGCCAGATGCGGACTCGATACTTTACGAGAATGGCGTCTTTGACCTTCCGGACTTCCTAGTCAACAGCGGCGGGGTGATAGGTTCATACTTCGAATGGGTGCAGAACAGGGAGGGTTATTACTGGGAGGAAAAGGAGTTCTACGACAAGCTGGACAAGATAATAACGAAGTCATTCGGCGACACCATATCTACTATAAAGAGCTACAAGGAAAACAAGCAGAAGATACCGCCAAGGATGGCAGCGTGGGT
>JAMCZN010000018.1 GCA_023485505.1 Candidatus Martarchaeota archaeon
AGTTTCTGACGAGCGAGCCCCACGGTGCGTCAATTTGAACTATTTTGGTTAAATAGTAAGAAGCGAGTGTCAGGACTTTGTTATGTACACACATGCTACGCTTGTGTCAGAAGGACACGCATTCATCGCGCTTACGTTTATCAGGTAAGAGCCAGGATTCACCGCATCGTTCAGGCTGCCGCTTATGTTGACAGGAGTGTATGCGGTCACATAGCTTTCGCCGCCGTTCGTATTGATGACGAATATCACCTCGTGCCCTATTGAGACCATGCTGTTTGTCGTGCCGACATATATCGCCTTGACGTTCTGCGGCACCTGGATCAGCGTGAGCTGTTTTGCGGGCGCGCCCTGCGCGCCAACGCTAGTCGCTATGCTCGCAAGCTTGCTTGCGGAGGCCTGCGCCTCCGTAGACGCCAGTGATGACGTGGAAGTCCCTATCTGCACAAACGCTATCACCACTATGGGGAGCAGTATTATGAGCCCAAAAGCTAGGGTTATCAGCAGCTCCAGGCTAGATTGACCCTTGGTGTTGCGGCTAATCCTCATTCTGACACTTCATGCGCATTGTGCAGCACTTTCCTTATGCTAAGGTAACGCTCCTTTTTCTTCTTTGCCTCTTTTCCAAGCACATCGAGCAGGTCGCTGAATGTCCTTTCAAACAAGTGTCCAGTGATATGCGAAGTTATGGTCCCGGACTTGCCAAGGGAAAGACGCCCGTGCAATTCATACGAGTTCGTCTTGAATTTCTTTACCACTACGCTTACGTAATCGACTTTTATGCCGGAGAGCTTTTCAAGCTTGCTGAGGAATGTCCTGAGCGTCTCCCTCATCTCGTCTTCGAATTCGTATGTGGACGCATCGAGGCCGGAGATGAATATCTTGTTGGTTTCCGTGCCAAGAGAGGTCATGGCGCTTACTATTATGTCGAGCTCCGTCAGTATGCCTATCGGCTTGTCATTTTTGGTCACGAGTATGGACGATATATCGTTCTCGACCATCAAACGCGCAGCTTCGTTAAGTCCGCGGCTCTGCTCTATCATCTTTGGATTCGTTTCCACAACGCTTTCCAGTTTTATGTTTGCAGGAGTATATGAATAGCTTTTCTTCTCGGGAAGGCGCTCCGGAAGCTTTACGTATTTGTCTATAAGGTCATAGTTGGTTATAAGCCCTGCGAACTTCTCTCCGTCCAACGCGACGAGCCTGTTGAGCTTGTTTTCGCGCATGGCGGTCCTCGCTTGCGGGACAGTCGAGTTTATGTCTATTCCAAGCAGTGGAGCGGTCATCGCCTCTGCTACGGTTATGCCGTTGAGCCTGTTGAGTGAGAGCAGCATCTTTATCAAAGTGGGCCTCGTCAGTATGCCCTTTATCTTGTTGTCCTTTACGTAAGGCAGAGCCTTCGCCCTCGCCTTGTAGAAATAATAGATAACGTCATCTACGGTAGTGCTGTCGGTTATCCTGGGCACCCTTACGACCAGCTTCTCGGCAGCCTCGTTCTTGAAGACCTTGAAGCTTTGCAGGTACCTGTATACCGCCCTAGAATCCACTATGCCATAATATCCATTGTTCTTCTCTATTATGACTGCCCCATACTTTTGCACCACTGGTATAATCCTTGTTATAGGAGTCTTTGAATCAAAGGACGTCGTCTGAGAGATTAGACCCTCAGGAATGCTATCGGTTTCTTTTGCCATTGAACACACCCATAATCCATTGCAGGTAAAATTTAAATAGGGAGCACTATAAGTTTATGTGCGATGGCGCCAGGATGGCAGATTGGCTATGCGTCCGCCTGCAGAGCGGAAAAGGGGGGTTCAATTCCCTCTCCTGGCTTAGGTTTGTTCTTCTCCCTCTTCTCCAAAAGCAATAAATATGTAGATAGGCTGAGGTTTTTTGTGGTCTTATGCGAAAAGGAGGACGAAGGATAAACAACCAGCAGGGTTTGGCCAGATTAACTGGGCTTTTGCACACCGTGGAAGCTGATGTATCAGATCCGGGCAAGGCCAGGGAGGATTTTAAGATAGCAGAACAGCACCTTAGCGATGGAAATTTCGTGGATGCCGCTATAAACTATTTCAAAGTGTCAAATTCCGCAAGCGCGGATAAGGATTACTCTCAAAAGATCCGCAATACGGCAGAATGGCTAGATGCGCATGCGGTATGCGATCTGGAGGAAACAGGGTTATTTGTGCTTAATGCATGTGCGGCAAACGGCGCAACCGAAATAGACGTACATGCAGGAATCATGGGAAATGGGCTTTCATTCACATTCAATCTTTCCAAGATTGGACCGAATATAGAGCATATGCTCCAGGACGTCAAGGAAAAAAGGAGGAAGCTCGAAAGCGAATACCCGGAGCACATAACCGAAGAGCTTTTAACCAGAGTCAAGAAAACTTATGAGACGCTTAAGGCTTATGTAAATCGCAGCGATATTGAGGAAAATAGGCTTGTCGCAGAAACTAAGATGAGGCTTGCGCATCTCGAATCCGTAATGAAGGCAGATGCAGATTCGGAAAAGTCAAGAGAGGCGGCGCACCAGATACTGGGCAAGATGCTGTCAGACATGGCAATGTTTGCGGTGAAGGAGATAAACGCAAGGGGCATGTCAAAGATAAGGGCAAGCACAAACGTCCTTGGAATCGGGATGGAAGTGACCTTCGATGTTGACAGGATAGTAGAGGCAGCTGCAAGCGAAGCGGAGAACACCTAATGAACAATTGGGCTATAGAAATTGCTGAGAACAGAGCTTTCGCGATAAAAACTAATGCCGTCTCCCAGGATATTCTCTTACTTCGATTACGGATCAAAATCCATATCTATCTTACAAATTTCCTCATTTCCTCGTGCTCCTCTACAAAATGCGCCACATAAGTGCAATCGGGGCTTACTTTTAGGTTGCGCTTCTTCGCAAATTCAAATGCAGCATAGGCGAGCTTTTCGGCTATGCCATTTCCGCGTTCCGCATCTGGAACAAAAGTGTGATACATGCTCATTACGTTGCCGTCTATTTCATATAACAGCTCCGCTTCGCCATGTTCCGTCTTCATGTAGAACCGTCCATCGCTATGCAGTATCTTCATGGAACCGTTAGATCTTTACTGTTTTAATTTTTATTTCTTTAGGCGCTCTGTCCATTCCACCAAAGCTTTCAACTGCTCCCTTATCTTCTCCCTTGTCTTTGCGTCAGTAAGGTTTCCATTTGCATCAAACTTCTCCATGGCGTTATTCACAATCACCTCTGGCATGTTTAATGCATGCATGTTCAAGAATACGAAAGTCTGTCTTAGATGGTACTGAGCGCGGGCGCCGCCTATCATTCCACCAGAGGCGCTCATTATCGCAACTGGCTTGTCATCGAAGGAGTTATCTAGATAGGGCCTAGATGCCCAGTCTATAGCGTTCTTCAGCACACCTGGTATTGAGTAATTGTATTCCGGTGTCACTATAAGTATGGCATCGGCAGCTTTTATCTTTTCCTTGAATTTCCTGACTTTTTCTGGGAGATTGCCCTCAAGGTCCTGATTGAATGCAGGTATCCCATCAAGTTCAAATATCTCGAGTTCGGCGGTTTCTGGAACCTCTTCCAAAGCTGCACGAAGCAATGATCTGTTGAATGACCCTTTCCTAAGGCTTCCTGCAAATCCAAAGACCCTTATTTTTCTTTTAGTAGTTGACATATTACATACACTGAAGCTAAATCGTTAAAAAGACTGCTCCAGGCACTGTTTCTCAAGATAAATTATTTATCAAACATCGAGAACAACGCTTGATTTGTATCTATTATTTTTCTTTTTAACCTTAAGGTCGAACTTGGAGACACCCTTTACGTCGAGCTTTGACAGCCCTTGTTTCTTTGGTTTTGCCTTGATTGCAGCACTTATGTTATAGGCGCCATCCTTGCCCGTTATTCTGATGCTTTCCACGCCATATCCGAACAACCCCTCCGAGTCGGCAATGGACAGCGCGTCCTGCAGCGTGAACCACAGAAGGTCTTCCAGAGAGCTCGCCTTGTCCCTTATATTCAACGTCCTTGCTTTCGACTTCTCTTTTGGAAGCGCATTTATCTCTGCAATTGTGTCGAAAAGCGCAAGAAGCGAATTCTTGAACAGTTCGTTTAGGCTGTTCCCATACGCCAGATATTCAACGTCTGCGGTGTGCTCTATGAACCTGTATTTCTCCTTAGGCATGGTGAGATTTCGCAAGATAGCTTCTTATTATTAACCGACCATTAATAATCGTCCTGTGAAGAATAGAGTAACTACTGAAATGTGATGACAACCATATCGGCTGAGGACGCTTTAGGTTATTGGTATTAGTATGGAATTCGAGTTTAGTGCCGGCGCTGTAATTTATTCCTACAGAAACGACGCAAGGCGTTACCTGTTCTTAAAGAGGAAGGAGGGATGGCTTGACCTGCCAAAGGGACATATAGAAAAGGAGGAGCATGCCGAAGACGCGGCGGTGCGCGAAACCAGGGAAGAAACCGGCCTCGATATCAGGCTTGTGCCTTTCTTCAAGAAAAAGGATGAGTACTGGTTTGCCGAAAACGGCGGAAAGGTAAGGAAGACAAACACATTCTTCATAGCAGAGGAGATTCCGGAGAAAGAGGCAGTGAAGGTCTCTTTTGAGCACGTGGGCTATGAATGGCTTACAAAGGAGGAGGCTAACAAGAGGCTCAAGTTCAAGGACCAAAAGGAGCTGATAGATTCGGCAGACAGCTACATAAACAAGAAGGAATCCATAGACGAACTCAACGGAAAATACGGCAAACTGCCAACATCGACCAATGAGTGGAATTTAAGCCATCGTTTTGTGCCCGGCGAAGGCAACCTGGATGCGAAGGTGATGTTCATTGGCCAGGCTCCCGGAAGATACGAGGATGAACAGCTTAGGCCGTTTATTGGAAGGGCGGGCGAGCTGCTTACAAAACTGATCAAAAGGGCCGGATTGAATAGGGATGATGTTTACATAACCAGCGTAGTGCAGTTCTTTCCGCCAAAGAACAGGTTGCCAACCAGCGACGAAGCCGAACTGTGCATACCATTCCTGACAAGACAGTTGGACATAGTAAAACCGCAAGTCGTGGTCCTATTGGGCAACTTTGCAGCAAAAAGCGTAATCGACGGAGGGGAGGTCATGAAAAACCACGGAAAACTACTGAAAATAGATAGATACGATTGTGATTTCTTTGTTACGCTGCATCCTGCTGCTGCGGTAAGGCTCAAGAAACACCTGCCAACCATAGAGAATGATTTTGAGGAACTGAAAAGACTACTCAAAAACAATCCATAAACCCAAACAGGTTCAGGCCTTTTCGCGCTTTTCCAATGGGAAGAGAATCACTTCTTTCATTGATGAGCAGTCTGTGAGTATCATGATGAACCTGTCCATTCCCAACCCCACACCACCGGTTGGGGGCATACCGTACTCCATCGCCTCTATGAAATCCATATCCATGGGCTCCGTTTCCTTGTCGCCTTCCTTGTTCTTCTGCACCTCGCTCTCAAAGTTTTCTTTCTGTATTATTGGGTTATTCAGTTCGGAGTATGCATTGGCGAACTTTATACCACCAGCAAAGAGTTCGAACTTCTCTATCAGGCTTGGGTCTCCCCGCTTTGGCCTGCAGAGGGTGGTGAATCCTGCAGGATAGTCTATGATGAAAGTTGGATCCACTAAATTTGGCTGGATAAGCGCTTTGAATAGCTTGTCGAACGTGTGCGCTCTGTTGCGCTCCCACGTCTCCATCTTGACTCCATGTTTATCTGCGACGTCGAGCAGTTCCTTGTCGCTCATCTTTATGGTGTCTTTGCCGATTGCCTTGTTCAGGCTGTCAACAAACTTGAGCCTCTTGAACGGTGGCCTGAAATTCATTTTCTTTCCTTGGTGTGTTATTTCATAGGTGCCGAATATCCCCCTCACAATGTATGACACAAGGTGTTCGGTAAGTGACATCATCTGTTCATAATCAGCGTACGCCTGGTACCATTCTAATTGGGTGAACTCGGGGTTGTGCGATGAATCAACGTCCTCATTTCTAAAGTCCTTGCCTACCTCGAACACTTTCTCGAAGCCGCCTATTATGAGCCTCTTAAGGTATAGCTCATCAGCTATTCTGAGATAATGCTCTTCGTTGAGCGTATTGACATGCGTCTTGAAAGGCTGTGCGTTAGCACCGCCATAAATCGGCTGCAGGACAGAAGTCTCGACCTCGATAAACCCTTCACCCTCAAGAAACGATCTAGCCAGACTCGTCACCTTGCTCCTTATCGTGAATATGCGCCTCACGTCAGGGTTCATTATAAGGTCCAGATATCTCTTCCTGTATCTAAGCTCCACATTCTGGAGCCCATGCCATTTGTCAGGCAATGGTCTGATGGCTTTGGAGAGCTGTTTGAATGATTTTACCTTTATGCTGACCTCACCGGCATGCGTCTTGAATACAGTACCTTCTACCCCCAATATGTCTCCAGGATTCATGCTTTTTACCATTGAGAATTCCTTTTCTCCTAGTGTTGTGAATTCAAAATACGCCTGTATCTTGCCAGACCAGTCAAGCAAATCGATAAATACTATTTTTCCCGCTTTCCTTACGGCGAGGGCCCTTCCGGCCACCGACACAGTTGCATTCTCGTGCTTTGCGTAATTTTCTTTGATATCCTTCGCAGTATTTGTCCTGTTGTAGGTGTACGGTAAAGAGGAGATGAACTCCTTTAAGCTTTCAGTATTTACTTCTTCTGCCATAGAACCAGATATACATTAATAAGGAACGTTTTTATACCGTTTGTGCAGCGGTTGTCAAGGCGATGCTCCGCTGAAGTGTCAAAATCGCACACCAATCAAGAAAAAGAGTCAGAGTCCGCCAGAGGAGGGTGTGACGGCGGACTCTGAACCTACTGTGGGGGTGATACAATTAGTGTGCTTTTGGTCGTCTTGCCAGCATCATATTTGTAATATACCTTGTGCCCGAGCTGATATCTCTTTATCAGGTGCTGCCTGTAAAGCTTGTTTAGCCTGGCACAAGCCGCATTCTTTCCTTTGTATTTCATGTGGATCCTTACGTCTTCTGCGCTCGTAAGACCGTGGATCTGTATAAACTGCAGAATCTTTCCATCAAGTTCGGATACCGGCACCTCTTTGACCTGCTGCTCCTGCGGTGCGTATTCCTCTTCGTATGAAACGGCTATTTCCTCTTCGACCCTTGAGAGCTTTTCCGAAACGCTTTTTATCAGCTCCCTTGTCGTCTTTTGCTCATCCATCATCAGTTTAAACAGCTGGAGAAGGTTAGAGCTCATTTTTTCTGAGGTCTCTTTCTCGGTCACGACGCTTGAGATTTGGCTCTCCCTCGCCTTAAGCTCATCAAGTTGCTTCCTTATCTCAACGATTTCGCCTTTTAGGTTATTTTTCGGTCGCATCCTGATCACATATCATGACAACTTTATGCTACAATCATGATTCATTTGTGATTCTATTGTGAATATTAAAGTATTTAAATATATCCTTTTAGCGAAATTTGCGGAATTTTAGGAAAATGCATTGGCGCTTTTGCTTTTTTATGGACGATTTAACAAAATCATTATAAACTTTGAATCTTAAACAGAAGAGAAGCACAGCGATTAACATGCAACAAGTAAACATACCGAAGGAGAGGCTGCTCCTTCTGAAAAAAAACACAAATTCCATCAAGAGCATAGAGAATGTATGCAACTGCAAACTCAAGATAGAGAGCAACGATGCGATAAGCGTGCATGGGCAGGATGGCTATGGCGAGTTCATGGCAAAAAGCATACTGTTCGCGTTTGGTAGAGGATTTGAGATGAGAGCGGCAGAGCTGCTGGCCCACGACGACTATTATTTCTCTTACATAGACCTGGGACAGGCTCTGGGCAGTGAAAAGAGGATAAGGCTGATAAAGGCAAGGATAATAGGAAATGATGGAAGGACAAAGATATACATAGAAAGGGTAAGCGGCGTGAAATTGAGCGTTTATGGAGATACAGTAAGTTTTATAGGCACTCACTCGCAAATAAACGAGGCCGAAACCGCAGTAAACACCTTGGTAGAGGGAGGGACACACAAGATAGCTTACATGCGAATGGAAGCAGCACACAGGAAACACAAGACCAATGCGCACAACCCTGTGTTTTGAGAAACAACAACAATAACAGGTGCAGATATGTCTGAAAAGGAAAAGGCGACGGAAAAAGAGGTAAATGCGGAGGAGATATTCAAGGAGTTCAGAGAGCACTCAATCGCGGAATTCTTCAAGAAAAACAGGCAGATGTTGGGATACTCCGGAATGGTAAGATCCCTAGTGACGGTAGTACACGAATATGTCACGAATTCATTTGACGCATGCGAAGAGGCAGGCATACTGCCGGAGGTCTCTGTGGAGATATCAGAGACAGGGGAAAACAAGTACAAAGTAAAGATAACCGACAACGGGCCAGGGATACCAAAGAAGTTCGTCGGAAAAGCGCTCGGGACGATACTTGCAGGCACAAAATTCCACAGGTACGTGCAGCAGAGGGGCCAGCAGGGCATAGGGGCGGCAGGCTGCACCCTTTTCGCCCAGATAACAACAGGCAAACCAATACTCGTAAGGTCCTCGATAGGCAAGGACAAGGGCTACAGCTGCGCATTGTCCATTGACACGATGAAGAACGGCCCAAAGATAGTTGACATGGTAGACTTGAACGAGGACTTCAGAGGACTTTCAGTAATAGGCGAATTTGCTGACGTAAAATACGAGAACAGCGATCATGGAGTATATGAATATCTGAAAAGGACAGCGCTCGCAAATA
>JAMCZN010000024.1 GCA_023485505.1 Candidatus Martarchaeota archaeon
CAAGACCGGTGGCAGCCGCCACGGTAATACCGGCAGCACAAGTGGTGTCCACGATTATTGGGCTTAAAGCGCTCGTAGCTGGCTTAGACCGTCTCGTGTGAAATATTGGCGCTCAACGTCAATGCGCGCATGAGATACCTCTAGGCTAGGGAGCGGGTGAGGTAAGGGGTACTCATGGGGGAGGGGTAGAATCCTATAATCCTATGAGGACCAACAGTGGCGAAGGCGCCTTACCAGAACGCATCCGACAGTGAGGGGCGAAGGCTAGGAGAACGAATCGGATTAGATACCCGAGTAGCCCTAGCAGTAAATTATGCAGACTCTGGTGTTGCAAATGTCTTGAACGTTTGCAGTACCGTAGCGAAAGTGTTAAGTCTGCCGCCTGGGGAGTACGGTCGCAAGATTGAAACTTAAAGCAATTGGCGGGGGAGCACACAAGGGGTGGATGCTGCGGTTTAATTGAATTCAACGTCGGGAACATTACCGGGAGCGACGGCAGGATGAAGGCCAGACTAAAGATCTTGCCTGACGAGCCGAGAGGTAGTGCATGGCGATCGTCAGCTCGTGGTGTGAACTGTCCGGTTAAGTCCGGTAACGAGCGAGACCAACGCTGACAGTTGCGACCCATTTAGAGATAAATGGAGCACTCTGTTGGGACCGCCTCTGTTTAAAGAGGAGGAAGGAGTTGGCGACGGTACGTCAGTATGCTCTGAATCTCCCGGGCTACACGCGGCATACAAAGGTCGGCACAATGAGACGCAACTCCGAAAGGAGGAGCAAATCCCCTAAAACCGACCTAGGTTCGGATTGAGGGTTGAAACTCACCCTCATGAAGCTGGAATCCCTAGTAATCGCTTGTCACCATCGAGCGGTGAATCTGTCCCTGCTCCTTGCACACACCGCCTGCCAAGCCACCCAAGTGAGGCCTTAATGAGGCAGTACTTTAGGGTATTTTCGAATTAAGGTTTCGCGAGGAGGGCTAAGGCATAACAAGGTATCCGTAGGGGAACCTGCGGATAGATCACCTCGAAAAGATTAGTGTGTAAAGAGTTCTTTCCTCGCATTATAGCTCGAGACTACGTTTTTCTCGAAACTCAGCGTGAGCCATGCATGATGCATGTTATTATAGATTCTGAAATCAATCAATAGTGATTGCATGACAAGGAAGCTCAAGCTCAATCCGGACATCGCATACATGCTCGGCGCATATTCCTACAGCAAGGGCGCCGGGGCAGTGATAGGCATAGTCACAAGGAAAAACGACGCGATAGAAAGGTTCACAAAGACGGCAGTAACAGAACTCGGCATTGCTCCAAACAAGATACTGATAGAAGACGCAGAGGGCGAGATAAAGGCCTATTTCTACGATTCAAAGCTGAAAAAGCTATTTGACAGCGCCCTTGAAAAGAAGGAGCGCCTCTTCAAGTACAAGAACGCCTATTCGGCCAGCTACCTTGCTGGTATATTCGATACGAGGGGAGAGAAAGACGGGAGTGCGATTTACATCAGGAAGCTTTCGATGAGCGACGAGATGTTGATGGAAAGGCTTGGTTTTCATACAAAGGCAAAAGGAGTGAAGATTTACATAGTAGATGCCAAGCTTTTCATATCTTTCATAAACAGGAAGGACGCAAAATAATGCTACTTTTTCTTAGCATAGTAGCAGTACCACTCGTATGGAGCATCGTCCTTGGTCTTGTGTTTCAGATGATACTCCAAAACACCAAATCCATTTGATTCAAGTATATCTTTGAACTCCTTTTCATCATTATAATAGGAAAAGAAACGAGTGCTGCCATCAGGATATTTCCTCCATTCTTCCTTATCCTCCCTTTTCCTTACAGAGATAAAAATTGTGCCAGACTCATTCATTACCCTTTTTAATTCGGAGAGGACAGGTGAAAGCTCCTCTCTTTTGAAATGTAGAAGACTTGAACAGCACCATAGACCGTCGAATGTTTTCGACCCAAAGGACATGGTTCTCATGTCCATCAAAACGAATTTACCTTTAGGTACCCTCTTCTTCGCTTCCTCAAGTTGACCAGATGAAAAATCAATCCCAGTTATATCATAGCCATGGCCCATAAAATATTTTACATCTCTCCCAGACCCACACCCTACATCAAGAATCTTTGCTCCTTTGCCAAGATATGCCTCGAATTTAGTTTCTTCTTCAGCCCAGAATGTTTCGCTCCAATGAGTATCTGCATGCAGTGTTGCCTTCTGGTCATAGGTCTTCCTTGTAATCTCTACATTATCCTCCATGAGTGCAATTGGCAGATTACTATTAATAATCAGACCCTTCTTCCTCTCCTTCCGCCACGCCTCTTTGTCGTGTCTGTCGGGATTGGAGTCACATCATCTATCCTGTTGACCCTGAGGCCGCTCCTTGCAAGGACCCTTACCACAGCCTGGGCGCCCGGTCCTGGAGTCTTTGAATTGTGGCCACCTGGTGCCCTTATAGATATGTTGATGTTCGTTATTCCCTTCTCTTTCGCTATTGCAGCTACCTTATATGCAGCCTGCATGGCCGCGTAAGGGCTTCCTTCCTGAGAATCAGCGCTTACCATCATTCCACCGCTTCCAACCGCGATCGTCTCCGCGCCCGTCATGTCCGTCAGTGTTATGATGGTATCGTTCTTTGATGAATATACATGAGCTACGGCCCATCTTTCGGGACGTGGCTTGACCTTTGCCTCTTCCATTGCCTTTGCTTCAAGGACAGCGCCGACCTCTTTCTTCTTAAGCTCGCCCTCTGACACTGTCTTTGTCTTCACTTTTCCCTGTTTTTTGCCGCCGCCTCCCATAATCATTCACTCTTTGCTCTTACCTCACTTACCTCTTTTCCCTTTACCGCAACCTCCGCCTCCTTTGGTTTGCCAAGGTTGAGGTCTATTGGCTTGTAATATCCTATCGTAGATTCCTCGTCCACAGGAACGAGGTAGCCGGGCTTTGTCACTCTTTTGCCGTTTACCGCTATGTAGCCATGCACTATTATCTGCCTTGCCTGCTTTGACGTCCTTGCCATGCCCTTTTTGAATACAACAGACTGGAGCCTCCTTGACAAGAAGACTTTTTCGTCAATATCAAGCAGATTGTCAAGGGTTGAATCCTTGTTCGCTATCCCGTATTTTGCAAGCCTTGCTATCATGCGTTCCTGGATTACCGTGTTCTGCTGTGACGAACCAGACAGAAGATATCTGACATTCTTCCTGAGCCTGCTCAGCTCTGTCTGCACCTTCCACAGTTCCCTCCTATTCTTGAGGCCAAACTCTTCCACGAGGGCATTGTCGGCATTGATCCTCTGCAAGTCCCACATTTCCTTTGGCTTGTTATATTTTTTCCTGTTTCTTCTAGGCGCTCCCAAGAATATTCACCATCATTTCTTCTCTTCTGCCGGTGCAGCCGCTTTCTTCTCCGCTTTCGGAGCCGCTGCCCCTGCTGCCGGCGCTGCTGCCGCAGCCATTACCTTTGCAGCCTCTGACTTCTTCATAACTCCTATTGTGGCGCCACTCCTTCCGGTTGAACGAGTATGCTGCCCGCGGACCTTTTGGCCGTACTGATGCCTAAAGCCGCGCCACGTCCTGTTCGAAACGTCTCTTGTCACATCCTGCCTTCCGGCAAAAAGCAAGTCGTTGCTTACAACGTGGACATTTCTTCCTGTTTCAAAGTCCTTGTTTCTGTTAAGCATGAATTCCGGAATCCCGTACTTAGCCGGGTTCTTTATCACTTCTTCTATCTTCTCTATCTGATCCTCGTTAAGCGTGCTCAGTTGAGTAGACCTTTGTATCCCAAGATTTGTCTCTATTGAATGAGACAGCGCATGAGCCATGCTCTGGCCTATCCCCTTTACCTGGTCGAGGGCTCTCTGAAGGCTCAACTCACCGTTGACATCCTTTCCTGCAAGCCTTATGATTGATGATGTTCTTTCCGGTTCCTTCCTTTTGCCCCCCTCCTTCTTCTCAGGCTTTTTCTCGGACTTTGCCTCCGCAGATGCCGACGGCTTCTCTGCCTTTGCCTCTTGCTGTTTTTCTATCCTTTCCTTTTCTGGTTTTTCAGCCAATATATGCACCTTAACATTAACTTCATTAACATAATACGCCAAGGCTGGGATTTTCATAAACCTCTTGGCCAAAACTAAGAAGTTTACTTTGAACCCAGAAGGCTCAAAGAGCCATGCGCTTCCTGGATGCTTTCCAGGCGCACGCGTTACCGGTTTCCGCCACCTTGGCTTGTTTGTATATTTAAAAATGCTATTTAAAAATCCATCAGATGGAGCACTATATATTCATATAAAAAGGTATTTAAACGCTCTTGAATGGGTTTAATTAGGGAGCATTAGCGGTAGTGGTGGTTGTCGTGTTGGCAGACGCATGCATTAGCTCTTCAAGCACCGATATGGCCTGCAGTTTGCATACGGGCGCGGTGTTGTTTATTGCCGGGCACATCTTCGCTATGTATATGTCGGCGCCGGCATATTCTGTCCATGCGAATTGGTCATTGAAATTATGGAACTGTGAAAGTATCTGGTAATGCGTCTCATGCGCTATTGGCAGGTTCGATGCGCCGGATGGCGTCGTATTTCCAAAGTCTATTGCATCTGCACCGGTAACGAGGGACGTTCCCCAGTAAGTGAATGGCGTGCCGCCGAACTTTCCGGTGGAGTTCATGAAGTCCAGCACTCTCGTATATGTGGCGTTTGGAGCTTTGCTAAGGAAATATGATATTGGCTGTACTTCAAAACCGCCGGTTATCGGAGATTCATATTCTGAAGAGAAGAAATTGATATACTTGCTTGAATAATAGTTGCCGAATGCCACGCCTTCATTAACGGTAGTGTTGACCTGCCTCCAATATAATGTAGGGACATCTCCATCGCCCAGGGCGCTATAGCCGTTATAGAGAGCGGAGAAGTTTCCGAATTTTGCCAATGCCAGCGCCATGGCCCACCTGTTCTCCCCGCAGAATATGCAGGATACCGCACCCACATAGATAACGCTGGGCTTTCCGCCTATCACTATCGCATTGTACATCGGGGAGTTTGCCAGCACGACCTCGTTCGTAAGTGTCCCGTTAAGAAGCTTTTCTCCCGCAATTTCATAATAGCTTAACGGTTCGTTGTTGATGTAAGAAAGCTCAGTGGCGTTGAGCGGAGCGTTTATACCGGCAAGCGTGCCAGTGGACGCGTTGGCGTTGTTTAACCCAGATATAGTATTCGGGGTCGCAGATAAAAGCACGCTGACCTGCGCTTCCAATGCAGTTATTGTCGAACCCTGATATGACACCATAGCCACAAGAACAACAACAAGGAATATCGCAGCCAGTGAAGTAGCAGTATTCAGATATGTCATCTTCCTGTACGTTGCGAGTTGCTTGTCCCTTCTTGCCATGTAAAACATCGAGATATATAGATTCGTAATGGAATGTCCATTACTGCTTATTACCGGATAACTTATGATGCTGTAGATGCTTATAAATACATTCCCATAATAGCTGTTTATATGCCGGAAAAATTAGCAGTAAAGGAGATGCAGAAGATGGAACTGCAGAGCCAGAAGCTGGAGATGGCGGATTCGCATTGCCATCTTGACATGCTTGACACGGCATCCATAATGGACTCGATAAGCTATGGCGTATTGACAATGATAACCAATGGCATCAACTATTACACGAACAAAAAGGCGCTTGAAATATCCGATCACAAACATGTTTTCCCCGCCATCGGGATCGATCCCGACACAGCAATACAGATCAGCGATGAAGACCTTGATGATGAGATAAACAGGAACATTGAGCTAATAAAGGCAAACTCAAGCAGGATAGTCAGTATTGGAGAGATAGGGCTCGATTTTAAGAAGGCGTCGACATTCGAGCTGGTCGCAAAACAGAGAACAGTATTTGAAAGGTTTGTAGATGTCGCAATTGAGCTTGGGCTACCGGTAAGCGTGCATTCCAGGGACGCGATGGACACCGTGCTTGAGATTCTCAAAGAAAAGAAAACAGAGCTAGTGCACCTGCATTTCTTTGAGGGGAACGTGCAGCAGGCGAAGGAGGCCGAAAGGCTCGGCTATATGATATCAATACCGCCATTAGAGTCAAGCAAGAGGATGCACGTGATGAAAGACGTAGCGATAGATCATCTCCTCGTGGAAAGCGACGCCCCGGCTGCGGGAAAGACGCCAAAGGACGTGGAGAAAAGCATAAGGATGATAGCTGCCGCAAAGCGCATGGGCATCGACAAAGTAGCCGAAACCATAACGCAGAACACGAAGAGCTTCTTCAAAATCCACGGACGAGGCCTTATGAGGTCCTGACCTGCGATTATCAACAAAGTTCCGCATTTTCCATATAATTAAAAACCTTTGACATGAAAGATAACTGTCATGGGCTCGTAGCTCAGCTTGGATAGAGCGACAGCCTTCTAATAAACTTTTGAGAAAGATCTGATCAAAAGTTAAGAGGGAAGCTGAAGGTCGCGGGTTCAAATCCCGCCGAGCCCGTTACCATTTCCTTAAAACATTTCCCAAAACGATAGTTATTTATATATTTTATACACTAATTATATAGTGATTATATATGTCTTATACAACAATCCAAGTAGAGAAATCGACTAGACTCAGGCTCCAAAGATTCAGGGTCGGCAAGCGAGAGACCTACGATGAATTGCTTAACGTATTGATGGATCTGGTGCCAAGCGGCGATGATGAAGGGGAATATTCTGCTGAATTTAGAGGCTCTATAATCAGAGGGCTGCTAGACATAAAGCACGGCAGGGCATCGACTCTTGAGCAGGTTGAAAAGAGGTTGGGGTTTGCATAATGCCATACAAAATAATCCTTTCAGAGGAAGCAGCCGCGCAACTTGAAAAACTCGATAGAGAACATGCGATGCGCATATTCAACAAATTGAAGGCTGCTAGGGATAATCCTCGGAGAACATTTGAGGGGCTTTCTGGAAGAAAGGAATTAAAACTGAGGGTTGGCGATTATAGGGTTCTTGCTATGGTCATGCACAAGGAGAATACAATTTTCATCATTACGATAGGCCATAGGCGAGACGTCTATAAAAAGCATTGATATCCGAATGCCACCGAGCCAGTTTACTTACCGAAAATCTATTCGCTATCTTTAAATATCAGGAAAATATGATTTTGATTATGGGAAATGTCAGGTTGGTGGAAACTCCAGACATAACAACTTCAGTGGATTCGCTCAGAACCTTGATTAGGGACATAGATAGAAGGATCGATTCCTCTGGCGATCCGTCAATAGGCAATAGGATAGATAACCTGGCAAGGGCGTTTGGCATTCTTTCGGATAACATCACGATGCTCAGGCAGGACAGCGGCAGATCCGTGCCGCACGGGGCAAAGGTCGGGGCGCTCATTAGAAAAGCCAGGGCAATAGAAACGCATCTGCAAGCCAAAGGCCAATCCAACGCTTATGAAACAGAGATAGACGAACTTGAAAAGACGCTGGAAAGGTTTGATGACGATTACCTGTACCAGGCGCCCGTATTTGTGAAATTGGGATTGGCATTCCTGGCATCGGACATAGCAATCAATTTGGCTTTTGATTATATAGCGCCGCGCATACTCGGATATAGCAACAGGTTCTTCTTTTACTCATCATTCGTATGGCAACTGGGAATGGCGCTATCTTCGGTTGGCGCCGTCGTTTTCGTAATTGGGGCAATCCCTGAAGGATTTTATACCGCATTTAGGTGGATAGACGTAATATACCAATTCTTCAAGAAACGAGATGTTGATTTAGATGGACAAGAATCTCCCATTACGAATAGTTGAATACCTCCCGGAAATCAAGGGCACGCGGGAGGGAGTCACACTTGAAGCCGATTTGCCAAAAAGTTATAGGGAGGATATAGTGGGACTACTGCGCAATGATGCGTTCAAAAAAATCGTAGAAGAGGACGTGAATGCAGTTGCATTAAATGGTGTCACTATCACCTGGGGTGATACTGGCGCAATACTCTTGGCAAAAGGCATTGGGCAATGCCCATGCATAGGACCACAGGCTGGTTTCGAAAGATATGCGCCACACAATATAGACACATATCAGCAAGCATCAGTGTTGTTTCTGGCGTTGTCCATATATCTAAGACACGTCGCTCTTTTCACAAATCAGTACAAGCTTGGATTTGCGATGCTCTCAGACTACATACCCCAGATAATACATCGCGATAGTAGGGGTTATGGTGGATGGGGAGTAAGCGTAAACATACCGCCAATATACAAAAAGCATATAGGAAAATTAGCGGGGAGTGAAACTTTCAGGAACCTAGTAGAATCTAGGATAGAAGCCGTTATACCTGGTAAGATTGGAATAACATGGAGCAAGCGTGGAGCCAGCTTTGAACACGGATCTGTAGGGTCAAGGACTTCGGTTTCCCCATTCGCAGATGATTACGAATCAGGGACTCCAAAATACACAGAGCATAATGTAGGCGCAATGAATGCACCAGAGCTTTTCATAGCGTTGTCCATATACTGGAGAAATGTCAACTTGGCAATAGCCGCTTTGGGTTCTAAATCAAATAGATTCAGGGATAGTGTCAGCCTGGGAGACAACACACTCCAGACAGAGTTCAACCATTCGTGTTGTGAAAAGGCGTTAAAGAAATGGGCGAGGAGGGAAGGCATCACTTATTTCTGATGATTTTTCTTTTTAGGACGATGCCAAAGTGGTATTTGCCAGGATAAAACCTTTTGGATATCTTGAACCGCTTGAAATATTTTAGGTAATCCGCTTCGTCCATCCTTATCTGCGGTGGCGGCCCAAACCCAAAGAAACCATTTTTCTTCCAATCTATCACTATAACCATACCATTGCGCTTCAAGATGCGGAGTATTTCCGTATATGCTTTCCTCTTATCTTCGATATCATGGAATGAGTTCGCCAAAAAGGCCACGTCCACCGAATCCGCACGTATTTTGCGGGTAGATGTTAACAACTTATAATGCTTTTCCGTCTTTTCCAGAAGTTCTCCGGTGGATTTAAGCGACTCCTTGTCTATGTCTACGCAATAAAGCATTGACGAATATTTTATCAAATACTGCGCATAGAAGCCACGGCCGCAGCCTATGTCGGCTATGACTAATCCTTTCTTGAGAAGCTTTTGCAGAAACGAGTTCGGCTTTTCGGTCCTTTTCTTGAATGGAATCATAAAGTTATTATAGTGAACACAGCATATAAATCATGCTTTTTGTTGAGCAGGTAATCTCATGCTGCACATGATGTCATGGAACGTGAATGGTATAAGGAGCGCCCTAAACAAGGGTCTTTCCGACATAATCACCAAAAACGAGTACGATGCGATACTCCTTCAAGAGGTGAAGATAGATGCCCCTCCAACGTTGTTGGGATCAAAATATTACAGCTATATCTTTCCAGCTGAGAAAAAGGGCTACAGCGGCGTGCTGTCCATGGTAAAGAGGAAGCCGCTCAAAGTCACCAAAGGCATTGGCAATGAGGAATTTGACAAGGAAGGAAGGGTTCTGACTCTGGAGTACGATGATTACTTCCTAATCAATACATATTTCCCGAACTCAAGAAGGGACTTATCGAGACTTGATTTCAAGCTTCGTTTCGACCAGGCCATACTAAAATATTTCAAGAAGCTTAACACATCGAAACCATTAGTCATAACCGGAGACTTCAACGTCGCGCATACGGAACTGGACATAGCAAGGGCAAAGGAGAACGACGGGAATGCCGGATTTACAAAGGAAGAGCGCGGCTGGTTCAGCAAGCTTCTGGAAGACGGATATGTTGACACGTTCCGCATTTTCAAGAAAGAAAGCGGCCATTATAGCTGGTGGTTATTCGCATTCAACGCAAGAGAGCACAACATAGGTTGGCGCATAGACTACTTCATCGTATCAAAGGCGCTTGAGGATAAAGTAAAGAATGCATGCATATTGAGCGATGTGCATGGATCCGACCATGCACCGGTAGAGTTGGACCTTGATTTATGATTGTGGCCGTTGATCTGCATCCGAAGCAGTGGCGACATCATGTTTATCTACTTCCGGTTGTGTCCGTCCCCCTCTCTTTCCCTGCTTGTCCATCCTTGCATTTGCAAACAGTATTGAGAGGTCCTCTTCCGTGTTCGCATCCATCCATGCTTTTATGTATGTCGCTATGTTCTTCATTGGCTTTGAGAACCTGTCCGTAAGGGAATACTCCTTATTTTCATGCTTCAGCAACCCGACCTGAACCGCAAAATCGAGATACCTTTTTGCAGTGGCAATCGGCACAGATTCAGGCACGTCCTTGAGCTTCAACGAACCCTGTTTCTTTATCTTTAGCAAAAGCAGTGAGAACCTGTATGCTTCGGTCTCGTTGTCAAAAAAGACCCTGGCTATGTCTTTTATGTTTGGGCTCTTTAGCTTCTCCTTAAGAGGGGCATCCTCATACTCCCAGTACCTTATTGACACGTTTACACCGATCGCATGATAGGCTCTCTGAGAGGTTATTTAACACTATCTTCCATTTTTTCGGTTTTTTGCTAAACAGCAGGTATTTCGGTCAAGCACACATGCACAGCTAATTTTTATATTAGTGCGATTAATACCTTACGTGCCTGGCTTAAACGAACTGGTCGTAAGTTATGAGAAGGACATGATAGACACGATGTCCAAGATGATAGCAATAAAGGCCATCTCTCCGGCAAATGGCGGCGAGGGGGAATCCAAAAGGGCCGACTTTCTCCAGAGTCTTCTCGAATCCTGGGGATTCAAAGTAGATAGATATGAATACAAAGATGATAATGGAATCATCAGGCCAAATCTTGTAACGAAATACGGAACCGGAAAAAGGACATTATGGTCCATAGCGCACATAGATACCGTTTCTGAAGGAGACATAGGATTATGGAAGACCGATCCATTCAAGGCAACCATCAAGGATGGCAGGATATATGGAAGAGGCACAATGGACGATGGGCAGCCGCTCGTATCAAGCATGTATGCGCTAAAAGCGCTCAAAGAATCGAAACAAAAACTAAAATACAACTTCGGGCTTGCGCTGGTCGCAGATGAAGAACTTGGAAGCAAGTATGGAATACAAAAAGTCCTGAATGAGAACATCTTCGGCAAAGAGGACATGTTCTTTGTGCCGGACTGGTGGACGCCCGATGGCAAATCAATAGAGGTTGCGGAGAAAAGCGCGCTGTGGCTCAAGATGACGTTCAAGGGAAAACAGGTACATGCGAGCACTCCCGACGACGGAGTCAATGCATACAGGTATTCCATAAGATTCCTGAATACCGTAGACGAGCTTCTGCACAAGAAATATTCGAACTCAAATGAGGTGTTCAATCCGCCAAAGTCAACATTCGAAATGACAAAACACGAGAAAAATGTTGACAGCACCAACATAATCCCGGGAAGCGAGATATCGTATCTTGACTGCAGAATACTTCCCGAATACAAAATAAGCGAAGTGATGAATGACATACAGTCAGTGGCAAAAAGCCCGGCTTTCAAGCCAGTGCAGATAGCGCTAGAACCGGTACAAGAAGAGGAGGCGGCGCCTCCGACAAAGGACAACGCGGAGATAGTGCAGTTGCTGAAAAAGGTGATAAAGGACCAACGCGGAATTGACGTGAAGGCGGTCGGGATAGGTGGCGGCACATGTGCTGCGTTCTTCAGGAGAAAAGGATTCGATTCGATTGTATGGGCCACAGGGGACAATACGGAGCACCAGCCAAACGAGTACTTGATAATAAAGAATATGGTTGATGATGCTAAGGTGTTTGCGAACCTATTTGTATGACGACAATTGTCACTTGTTCTTTATGAAGGTTATAACGTCGCCTTCCGCAAGAGTGTGCGCTATTCCCACTTTTTGGTGTGGGAATTTCGCACTTGGACCGGTGATAGTCGCACAGCTGAGCTCGTCCACTATGTTCGTATGAAACTTCTTTGCTGCATCTCCAACAGTGGCGCCTTTTCCAAGAACCATTGGCATCTTCTCTTCCTCGAGCCTGTGCTTCAGATACACCGTTATTATCCCAAGATTTTCGTATATCTTGTCCTTGAGCAAATCGGTGTTTGTCTCATTGGTGGCGCTTATCGGTATCACCTCTATGCTATATTTTTTTGATATCTCTTCGGCTATCTTTCTGTAGTCCTTGTTGGTGTCTATCTTGTTCAATGCCATTATGGCCCTCATGTAAATCGCCCTTCCGGATATTATGGATATGAGCTCATCTATGGACACCAGGCCCCAGATGGACACTATCGCATTGTGCATTCCCAAACCGATAAGTATCTCCTTTATGTCATCTTCCGGAAGGCCCGACTTGTTCACCTCTATTTTTATGCCTCCGATGTTCTGCTCATTGATCTGTATGTATGGCCTCTTCTTGTTGATGTGTATCTCCAGGGAGTTCAGCTCCTTCATCAGTTTTTCAAATTGCTGGAGCTGGTTTATGTCTATGACGAACACTATGAGGTCTGCGACCTTTGCTGCGCTTATCACCATCTTTCCGCCACCCTTGCCCAGATGCGCATCCTCTATAAGTCCAGGCATATCGAACACCTGAATATGTGAATCCTTGTGCAACATAGTCCCTGGGATTATCTTTGTTGTGGTGAACGCATATGCTGCTGTCTTTGACTTTGTGTTGGCTATTACGTTAATTAAGGAGGATTTTCCCGCACTTGGAAATCCAACCAGTGCCACAGTTGCGTCTCCCGTCTTCTTTATGAAGAAGCCCTCCTTGTGGGTCCTTTTGCTTGCCACTACGAGGTCTCTTTTCGCCTGCGCTATCTTCATCCTTATTAAGCCGACATGGTAATTGGTCTTCTTGTTGTCCTTTGTCTTAGAGTACTCTTCCTGCAGCTCCTTGATTTTTTGCTCAAGGGTTTCTTTGTCCTGTACCATGAAAATCAGTCATAAACCTTTGTAACCAAATATCCTGTTGTATTCTTTGTGATTGACAATATCAAGGATGTCAAGCCATATAGATATTACTTCTATTTCGGGATCTTCGCGTTGAGGCTGTTTTAACGCGTATATCATGCGCCAGTATCCGGAAAGATCAACTTTCCATAGGTTTGTGACTCCATAGTCTATGACATACTTTCTAGCTACGTATTTCTTTAGTATCTGGGTCCAATAATCATATTGAATTTTGAGCAATGAAATCTTGTCGTTAATCGATTTTAACAGGGTTTGATGAAATGAGCTATTGATGCCCTTGGTCTTCTCTTCTTTGGCTATTCGCTCTAAGGATAGATAAGCCTCTTTTGCGTCTCCTAACAATTTTATCACTACGTGTTTCCCCGCCAATCGCTCACCTATAGTTCTAATCCCTCCCTTTCCGCCTTTTCTAACTTCTTGCTTGGATTAAACGTCCAGATGAAACCTTTCTTTGTTTCTAGGATTAGACCTCGTCTTTCCATGTATCGAAGCGCAAGATTCAGAGTAGAACGCATTACCTTTGTAGGGAGCCTTGCAAGTATCTGGTTTCTGCTGAGCGCCATCTGTGAGGATTTTATTACCTCTTCTATCGCAAGTATCGTCTTGAGATTTGGATAATGGACGACCTTTTGCACCTGTTCCTGCATGTTTACAACTAATAAGTATATAACCTAATAAATATATAACTCTTTCTGGTATGTTACATGAACTTTGCGAACTTCTTCTTGAAGTTCCTGTCATTCTTCAGGGAGTTGAACATCTTTTTCATCTTGTTGAAATCAGATATCAGAGACCTGACATCCTGCTCGGTAGTGCCGCTTCCCTTTGCTATCCTTTCTATCCTTCCGCTTTCGTGGATGAGCTTGTCGTTCTTGCGCTCATCTTTTGTCATGGAACCTATTATCACCTTGTATTTGTTTAGCTTGTCCTCGCTTTTCTCCATAACATCCTTTGGCATGTCTGGCATTCCCATCATGCCGAACATCCCTTTTAGCGGGCCCATCTTGTTCATAGCCCTCAGTTGGGTGTAGAAAGTGTCGAAGTTTAGCTCTTCCAGCTCCATTTCCTCCGGTTTTATGTTCGCTTCCTTTATGGCCTGCTGAACGTTTGACACAAGGGATGCGATATCTGGCATGCCAAGCAGCCCGCCTATGAACTTCTCGGAGTCATAAGGCTCTATATTGGCCATCTTTTCCCCGGTGCCTATGAATGAGACGTGGGCGCTTGCCGCATTCGCTGCGCTTAGCGCACCCCCGCCCTTTCCGGAGCCATCCATCTTTGTGACAATGACCCCAGATACTTTCACAGCATCGTCAAACTCCTTTGCCTGCTTCCCGGACACCTGGCCTATGTCTGCGCTTACCACCAGCAGCTTCTCATCAGGCTTGAATGCACCGTATACGCTTTTCAGTTCGCTTATCAATGCGTCATCAAGTGCGTTCCTTCCGCTAGTATCGCATATCACTACGTGTTTGTCCTTCAGGGCTTCAAGACCTTTCCTGACTACGTCTACAGGATCCTTCGAACCCTTTATCCCGAAGAACCCTACGTTCGCGTTCTTTGCAAGAGTCTCAAGCTGTTCGAACGCCGCCGGTCTTGTTATGTCGCAACATATCACGCCCGAACTAAGTCCCCTGTCCTGATAGAACTTTGCCAGTTTCGCGGCAGTAGTGGTCTTTCCAGAACCATAAAGGCCCATCAATAGTATGCGCTGCCTTTTGAGCTGAGGGGTATACGTGCTGCCCATCATCTCGACAAGCCCATCATAGACTATGTTCGTTATGTATTCGGTTGGAGCGACACCTGGCGGCGGCTTGCTCTTTAGGGCCTTTTCCTCTATCTCATTTGTAAACTTAAGGACCAGATGTACGTCTACGTCTGCGCTTATCAGCGTCTTCTGCAAATCCTTGTTGAACTCCTTTATGGTCTTGGCATCTATTATCGTAGATCTAGTAAGTTTTGCCAAAGCCTTTCTAAGTCCTTCACCTAAGTCCATATTACTACCGATAGAAAATGTGTTATTAAGTTACCTTTATACATATTTATTATTAACCTTTTACAATATTGTATCTATTGGTTTATAGTGCATTATCGCAAGGTGGATATATTGAAACTCGTTATGACACAGTCGAACCTTACGCTCATGGGCGGAGCCGAACGCATAGTATTGAAAATAGCCCAGCATTATGATGCCCCTATCTATACTGCAGAATTCAACAAGGAGACGACTTTCCCCGAATTCAAGGATATGAACATAAATGTGATAAGCAAGAACAAGTTTTCCAAGCTGCTCCCTTACGGAAGGGCCAGTCAGGGCCTCGATTACGGGCTGTCCTTTTACGGGTTTAAGATGATGGAAGACTATGACGTTATAAACGCTCACATTGCCCCAAGCCACTGGATAAGGAACAAGAACCCAGGAGTGCTATGGTACTGCCACACGCCATTGAGAGAGGTATGGGACATGTACAAATACCGTATGTCATTAAGGAAAATTCATCACCGGCCAATCTATATGGCGGGGGCGAGGGCGATAAGGGTCATGGACAGAAGCGTCGTGAAAAAAATAGAGGTAATCCTTACAAACAGCGCAAACACAAGGTCGAGGGTAGTAAAGTATTTTGGACGAGAGGATGCCGAAGTCCTGAATGGAGGGGTTGAATACGAAAGATATCGCGACAACGGAGACGACAGATACTTCTTTTATCCATCGAGATTCTCCCCGAACAAGAGGCAGCTTTACGTGATTGACGCATTCAAGATGTTCAAGAGGAAGAAGAAGGGTTACAAGCTCATCCTTGGAGGCGCCGTATCAAACGACAAATATTACCGTGAGTATTACGAAAAGACAATAGAGGAGGCAAAGAAAGTCGGAGATATACAGATAGTGGCAAATCCCACAGACAAAAAACAGCTCGACCTCATCTCAAGGGCAACGGCCATAATGTATGCGCCGGTAAATGAGGATTACGGCCTTATCCCAGTAGAGTCAATGGCAAGCAGAAAACCGATAATATCCGTAAACGAAGGAGGACCTAAGGACACAATAGACAACGGCAAAACTGGCTTCCTCGTAAACAACGAAAGCGAAATGGCAGATAGGATGCTGTATGTGGCGGAACACCCCGCCATTTCGAAACAAATGGGAAGACGCGGAATTGCGACCGTGAAGAAAAAATATACATGGGACAGGTTTTTTGAGGTATTCGACAAGAAACTTGCAAAAACGGTTAAGATAAGGGATGAATACGAGTCATGATGGTTCGATTACATGGATGTTTTGGTTCTTTGTGGAGGTTACGGCAAAAGGTTAGAGCCGGTCTCTGAATTTGTGCCAAAGTCCCTTCTCCCCGTACAAGGAAAACCAATAGTCGAACATATTCTGGAAAAGGTCGCAGATCTTTCTGATGAAGCCATGATAAACAGGGTGATAATAAACTCTAACGGGAAGTTTGCCGAACATTTCAGGTACTGGGTTAACCTGAGAAAATCCACTTACAAGTACGGGCTTGTCGAAATGGCAGACCCCACAACAAATAACGAAACTAAGCTTGGGGCTGTTGGAGGCATTAATTACTGCATCACAGAACTGGACATAAATGACGATTTACTTATCATAGCCGGCGATAATTACTTTGACTTTGAATTGACGGACATCGACAGGCAATTCAGGGAGACCAACAAACCGGTAATAGCCCTGTTTGACATAGGCTCAAAGAAGGAAGCCGCACGCTTTGGAGTCATTGAGATGAAGGGCAATAAAGTAAACGGGTTTGAAGAAAAACCGGGCAACCCAAAATCAACACTCATAAGCACCGGGATTTACTTCTTTCCAAAAAGAGTATTGCCAATGATAGGAGGTTACCTAGGGGATGGCAATCCAAAGGACAATATAGGGAGCTTCGTTTCATGGCTCATAAAGAGTACAGAAGTCCATGGCGTCATACAAAAAGGCATATGGGCGGATATAGGTACCCTTGATGCATACAGGAAACTTCTTCTGGAGCTGGAAAATAAATGATCTGCTTATTTCTTTTGTTGCGCAGCCTGCGGAGGAGTTAGCTCAATCACATACTTCGATATCACTTTTGCAGCATAGTCAAGCACTCTTTTTATGTTAGCTTCGGTATTTGTGCCGGTGCATATCATCTTCCCATTCTTGAAAAGTATTATTACCGCCTTTGGCTCTGCAATCTTGAATATCGCGCCGGGGAACTGTTCTGGCTCATAGTCTACTGCCTTCACCTCTTTTGAGAGCGCATAAAGGTCTATCACCGCGTGAAGGTCTGCGCTCACCACTATGTTCTGTATTTTTATTGCTGGAGTCGGTATGTTCTCGCTATTTGGTCTTGTTTTCTTGTTCGCCTTGCCACCTTTTTTAGAAGCCGTTGAATCACCATTGTTACAGTACTTTTAAAATAGAAAGATATATATACTAGTTATAGCGCACAAGCTTTATTCGTTCTTAGCCAATATGATGCAACTATGAGAGTGATAATCGTTGGTGCCGGCGTAATAGGTCTTTTCCTAGCCAAGAGGCTTGCAGAACAGCGCATTGATACCATTGTCTATGAATCAAAAAGCAGGATATCACAGGATACCGCAAAGGCATCCGGAATATTTTCAATAGATGGATTTGCAAAGCTAGGAGTAAATCCAAGGGAAGCCATGGTCAACATGCTAAACGGGGCGCACATATATGCTGGAGGGGAAAGGTTGGATATCATTTCAAAAAAGGACAAGGCATATGTGCTCGACAGGGGAAAGTTGGCCGAGATATGCATGCGCGAAGCCGAAAGGGCAGGGGCGAAGATAATCCTCGGAAAAAGGCTGAAGAAGGAGGACATAATCGAGCTCAGCAAAGACAGTGAGAATATCATGGTTGGTGCGGACGGCGCCGTATCTACGGTCGCAAGCGCGCTTGGATTCCCGGCCATAAAGGAGCATATACTGACTTACAAGGCGGAATACGAAATGGCAACAGGAAATAATGGCATGGAAATAGACAAGGTGAACCTGTTCTTCTCAAACAAGATAGCAAAAAGGTTCTTCGGATGGACAGTGCCGTACTCAAATGGCAAACTGGAGATAGGGATTGGAATAAGCAGCAGGTCGAAGGAGACAAGCACGATGGCATTCGACAAGTTCCTTGAAATCGAATATATGAGGTCCATGATAACAGGAGCAAAGAAGACCGCAGGATATGCGAGCATCATTCCACTCGAAGCAAGAGCCAAAACAGTATCGAGAAATGCAATATTGGTTGGCGACGCAGCGGGGCAGGTAAAAGCAACAACGGGGGGCGGCATAATATTTGGAGTGGCATGCGCGGAGGTGGCAGCATCATCGATTAAAAAATATGTTGAAGGAAAGGCGCCATTGGAACACTATGAAAAGGCATGGAGGAGGATGTACGGGGCGGACCTAAGGCTCCACAGGATGTTCCACGAATACTATTCACATACGAACGAGGCGACGCTGGGGCTCATGATAAGGACGGCAAAGGTGCTCGGGCTTGACAGGTTCCTCGGAGAATACGGCGACATGGACAGCCCAAAGCTCATAATAAAGCGGTTCGTGCTCAGGGGGTTTGCCAAATAATCGGATATCGTCATAGCGACATGCTAACCGTCGATGCGATGCTTATGAACGGCTGCGGATACAAGCCAAACAATATTACCACTATCAGAGATATCAGGGAAACGGTTGCGATGCTCCAGTCCATGCTTACCTTCTCGTGCGGACGCTTTGAATAAATGGACATCATGACCCTCGCATAATAGTATATCGATATGAAGCTGTTTATTATCGCTATCAGGGTGAGATAGAGGAGGCCCTGGTTTATCGCACTCGTAAACAGCAGGAACTTGCCCACGAAGCCCATCAATGGCGGCACGCCTATCATCGAAAGCATGAATATAGTAAGCGCAAATGCGGCGAACCTGTTCCTTGAACTAAGGCCAAGATAATCCTGCACCGTCTTGATGTTCTTTGTTTCCAGCCACAATATGATTGCAAAAGTGCCGATTATCATGAACAAATGCGCGGCGATCTGGAATATGCTAGACTCCACGCCATATGCAGTGGCGGCGGCGATCCCTATTGCGATGTAACCGGCCTGTGAGATAGACGAATATGCAAACAGCCTCTTGACATTATCCTGCACCAGCGCGACTATGTTTCCAAAAAACATAGTAAATACGGCAAGAACCTGGAACATCGATGAGAACGCGGCGCTGAACGGTATCATGGTTATGAAAAGTATCTCGAACAGCGCAACAAAAGCGACCTTCTTGTTTATTCCGGCAAGCATCGCGGTTATGTTGGCCGGCGCACCGCTATATACATCGGGAACCCATAGGTTGAAAGGAAATATAGAGGCTTCAAAAGCAAGCCCGGCTATCACAAGCAGCAATGCAAGCACAGGCAGATATCCGGTCATGCTCGATATACTGGTAAGGGAAAGCTGCGGATCAAATGGAAACAGCAGGACAAGGGCAAACGCAAGTACGGTTATGCCTATTGCAGAAAGTATGAACAGCTTTACGGCAGCCTCTATGTTCTCTTTGCCATTGACCATTATCATGAAAGCGGTTGGAAGGGACACCAGCTCTATGCCAAGCACTATCTCTATAAGCGAATAAGCCATCGCCACGCTGTACATGCCGAAAGCGACGAACCCAAGAAGGAGCGAAAATGCAAAATAATCCTTTGAGTACCTGTATGAAATTATATTTACCATGATGAGGCCAACGGAGAAAAGGGCCACGAAAAACATTGAAAACGGATAGATGTTAAGCAGATTGGCGGCGAATATATCATAAGTATTTGATTCCAATAGCACTATTGCAAGCACCGTTATTACGGCAAGGAAGGTTGTGCTTATTATGAGCTGGGCCTTCTTCCGTTTGTGGAATATGGAGAGCGCATTCACGAAAATGAATAACAATATCATTATGCAAAGCGCGTATTCGTCCATTGAGATATATTGTTGCATATAATCATATAGAGAAATTTGAGAATATACTTAAAGCTATGAACGGAAGCACACCGAATAGGAATATGAAGAACAAAAGTATAGAAAACCCGACCCTTTGCGAAGTCCCTACGTATTCGACAGGCTTTGACGCATCTTTAGTGGACAGTATGGATTTATTGACCACATAATAAAGAAATGCGCCCATCAGCATTATGGAAAATAGCGGAATGGCCCCGTATAATGAAAACTTCTGTATGGCTGCGATGAATATGAGCACGTCACCGACAAATGCGGCGGTGAGCGGCACGCCGGTGGTTGCAAACACCCCGGTAAGGAACGTGTATGCCGTTGAAATCGAGTTTCTCACCACCCCCTTGACCGACCTTATGTCGCGATCCGAGAACATGTATCCTATCGTTCCAGACACCAAGAATAACATCGATATGGCAAACCCGTGAGCCAGCATTGCGTATGTGGCGCCCATTATCCCAAGCGTGCTGAATGCGGATATGCCAACAAGCACTATGCTCATCTCGACTATGGTCGTATATGCGATTATCCTCTTTATGTCGTGCTGTGTCATCAGCACAAACGCGGCGTAAAACGCCGAAAACCCGGCAAGTATCGCTATTACTGGGGTAAACTCGTTGGCTATTGGCAACATGATGAACGCAAGTATCATGCCATAACCCCCGAATTTGGTAAGCACGCCGGAAAGCAGCATTGATCCCTGTGTGGATGCTTCGGTATGCGCATCCGGAAGCCATAGGTGCACCGGGAATACGGGCATGTTTATAAGGAACGCAAAGAAGAACAACGAGAATATCAGGGCCTGGGTGCCGACAGGTATGGAAGAGTAGTTTGCGGTTATGTATGATATGTCAAAGGAGTGCAGCGGAGTGTTGAAATATATCAGCATTATGGCAAAAAGCAGCAATAGGCTGGCAAGAAGCTCGTACATTATGAACTTTATGGCAGCCATGCGCCTGTTTGCGGATCCCAATAAGTATATCATGAAGAACAACGCCACAACCCCCACATCCCAGAATATGAAGAATATGAATAGGTTTCCTGATGCGAAAAGCCCTATAGCGGCGAGCTCGAACAACAGCACCAATATGCTTGAAACCTTCAGGTTCTCGTTTTCCACATTCCCGGAAAGCATAGTCACGAATGACACGACAGACGCCATCAGTATTAGCGCAAGGGACACAGGATTTACTACGAAGTTCAGGCTTATGCCAAAGTTTGATATGTAGTACATGTAGTTTTCAGATATGGATCCGGGCGAACCGGCGGCTCCTGCCAAAAACACGTAAAGCAGCAGTATTGCCAGTTCCATCACGATAAGCGACACTACGGTGCTTATCACTTTGCTGTATTTTTCATTGAACACAATGGTCACGGCTAACCCAATCGAGAGCAGGAGCAACATAATTCCTATTATTGGTATCATGCTAACACGTACAAAACAATCAAGAACATAATTCCTAGCACAAAGGCGAATACGTATGAATTTGTCTGGCCATTTACGATCTTCCTTAGGCCGTTTCCGCTGGTTATCACAGACCTTGCAAGGCCATAGATGGATTTGTCAAAAGAGAAGTCAAATGCAGATACGGCGCGCGCAAACGCCATAGTAACCCCAACGATGTACAGATAAACTGCATTGACGGCCCTGCTGCTGTAAAGCACATTGAACAGCATTTTGTTGGTGGACGAGAGCTTGGCCCTGAAGCCTTTCATATATACCCTATAGGCTACAATAATTCCGATGACCGCTATCACGTTTCCGACTACAGCCGACAATAACGCAATGCTGTAGCTTCCGTTCAAGAACCCAGGAAGCTTCAGGTATGCGTAATCGGCCACGAATACCAGGGCAGCAAGGATGAACATAGGTATAAGCATGCTCCTAGGGGTTGATTTGTAATTTATGTTTATTTCGGTGCCGGACTCGTACGACTTCCTTAACGGTATGAAAAGCCACCTGAATATGTAGATGCTTGACGCAAACCCTATCAGCAGCAGCATGCTGTATACCACCATATTGCTTGCAACCGAATTCACGGCATCCTTTCCGAAGAATCCGCTCATAGGGAACAGGCCGGCCAGTGATACGGCGGCTATCACTATAGAGAGGAACACAAGCTTTCTCGTGGACGAGCCATATGTGGAATAGATGTCCTCCTTCTCGTCATTAGCCTTCATTATGTATCCGGCGCCCATGAACAACAATGCCTTGTAGAAGGCCTGCACGAAGAAGAGCATCATTGCAGCCATCACGGAACCAAGCCCGAGCGCAACGAACATCAACCCAAGGTCTTCTATTGTCGAATATGCAAGTATCTTCTTTATGTGCCTTTCAGTAAGCGCATTGGTGGCGCCCAATATCGCGCTTACAAGCCCTATGACGAGGATTATGCCAAGCATGTCGGCTTTCACGTAAAGGGGGAACAGCACCGCTATCAGGAAAACACCAGCCTTGACCATAGTGGAAGAATGCAGGAATGCGGACACTGGCGTGGGGCCTTCCATTGCATCTGAAAGCCATTCGTGGAACGGGAACTGCGCAGATTTTGTAAACGCTGCAATAAGTATGAATGATAGCGCGACATAAAGCGCAGGTGATGATGGAGAGCCCATTATCGCGCTAAATCCAAATGTGCCGTAGGTTGTCCCGATTATCAATATCGCGGCAAGCATGAATATGTCGCCGATAAGTATCGTCGTTATCGCCTTCCTGGCAGCGGTGGGCGCATGCTCCTTGTGGTACCAGAAACCTATCAAAAGATAGCTGGTTATCCCAAGCATCTCCCATGCTATGAACATGGTTATGAAGTTCGCGCTTATCGCAAACAGCATCATGGATGCCGCAAATATGCTCATCTCGAAAAAGAATCTTGGCTGTTCGCTCGGAACTTCCATGAAGCCTAGAGAATAAAGGAAGACCAACGGGGTTATCAGGGATACCACCATCAGGAGCAGCATGTTCAGCGGAAGAGTCGCGATGGATATGTTGAAGCTTATTCCGTTAGCGGAGAACCAATTGAAGCTCTGGGTGGTAAATGGCCCGTATGAAAACACAAGATACGCGAGCAGAAGCGAAACCAGGCTTGCCGCGAATGCGATATATTTCACAATATTTGGGAATCTTTTCAGCGGCAACGCAAGCAAGGCCGCCGCGAGCAATGGCACAATCACTAATAATGCAAACATTCAATCCCTCAATCTTGAAAGCTTAGTCACATCCATGCTGGTTTCGTACCGGCTTAGGTACCTGTAGAACGACACAAGGGCGATTGCCTCCGTGGCGGCTATGGTCCATATCATGAATAGCAACACCAGTATATTGCCGTTGGAGTCGAAATAGAAGAATACAGTGGCAAGAAGCGTTGCGGCGGCAAGCGCTATCTCTATCGACAAAAGCATCAGTATGAAATGCCTTGATGCGACCACGCCGACTATGCCTATGGCAAATACCGCAAAGCTAAATGCCACGAAATACTCAATCGGTACTGTTATCATTTTTTAGCACCCATCCTTTTCATCAGGACTATGGAGCCCAGGGACACGCCGAACAGCAATATCAGCATTATGTAGAACAGCCCTATGCCGGAGCTTATTGATTCGTTTATGGAAGAACCGTTGAATATGTTGCCTTCAGAGCCGCTTACCCCGAGGCTATTGCCAAGGAACAGCGGCAGCACTATTGCAAGGAAAAACACTATCCAGAATACTATGAGAAGCCTTAATCTGGTGTGCTTGAACTTTGAGTACGGGATGCTAGCCACACCTGCAAAGATGAAAGTGGTGACCCCTCCGACCATTATGAAAAGCTGGACTACGGCCAGTATCGGCTGCCCTATAAGAAGGAACAGCAGGGAGTTTGCGAAAAATACCCCGCTCAGCATCAGAGTTGCCCTTAGTATGTCCTTGAAAGTAAAAACTAGAATTGAAAATATGATTCCTAACGCTGCGAAGATCGCGAATATAACTATGCCCAGCATCGCAGAAATATGCAAACAAAGGAATAAATTGGCTTTGGTTTACTCGAGGTCTTCGGGTCTTTTTATTAAATCCCTCCTATCATATACCTCATATTCGGTTATCTTTGTAAGAATCAGGCAGTCCGTCGGGCAAACCTCTTCGCACAGCGCGCAGAAAAGGCACCTTTCCAGGTCTATCTCGGGAAACAGCTTGGGGTTTGTGTCCTTGTGGAATGCGGTCGGAATATCGGCTTCGACCATCTTTATCGTCTGATTTGGGCAAATGCGCGCGCATGCCTGGCAGTTTATACACGTGTTCATGTCCAGCTTGTGCATGCCCCTATAAGTGTCGTCAAGCGTCTCCTTGTTTTCGGGAAACTCTACAGTGGAGGGCTTCTTCACCACACCCTTGGCGACTTCCACAAGCGAATTTATGATCATTTTCACACCGATTCATGCACTATATGAATAATACTGCAAATGTAATTAATAGGTTAACTACGGACAACGGCATAAGGTAATCCCAGCCTAGCTTTAGCAACCTGTCCATGCGCATCCTTACGGTGGTCGCCCTTATTATTATCACCACGAGCGCTATTATCACGGCCTTTATCAGGAGCCAGCCAAACTGCGGTATGAAAGACGGGCCAAGCCACCCTCCAAAGAACAATATCGCCACAAGCAGCGATCCGACAAACATCCTGGTATAATCAAGCAGCAGCACAAGGCCGTAGTACGGTGCGCTTACGTCAGTAAGCCATCCCGCAATCAGCTCGCTGTCCGCTTCCCTAAGGTCGAATGGCGGCCTTTCAAGCTCGCCCAAGAGCGCCACGAAGAACACAACGAAACCTATTGGCATCAACGCCACGAACCATAAGTTCGACTGCGCATTCACTATGTCGAAAAAGCTGTATCCATTCGCCGCCAGAGCCACAGCGGCAACAACAAGCACTATCGGAACCTCGTAGCTTAGCATCATTACAACGGAACGCTGCGCGGCTATGGAGCCGAATTTATTCCCGCTGGCCCATCCGACGACGAACAGAAGCAAAGGCGTCAACGACAACAGCATGAAGACCAGTATGAGCGATACCGTAGTGTTTAGCCCGACAAACCCCTGCGTAAGCGGTATGAATGCAAGTATGAAAATGAATATCGCCACCACTATCGGAATCGATATCTGCAGCAACGGCCTGTCGGCCCCAGATGGCAGTATGTTTTCCTTTGCCACCAACTTTATGAAATCTGCGAGGTTCTGCAGTATGCCCCACTTCCCGACATAGGTTGGCCCGTGCCTTGATTGCACTCTTGCCATTACTTTCCTTTCGATCCAACCGAATATATAGGAAAATGCCATGAAAATTATCGACAAAATTATTAGGAATGCCACAATGGCAATCAGCAATGAAAGAGGGGCTATGAACTGGGAATATCCGAACATTCCGGTAAGTATGCTCTGCACTGTATTGTAATAAGCACCTATGTCGCTGGAGGTTATGCCCAATATATCGCCCAATTTGTATGGTAATGAACTTTTTTATTCTTTGGCTTATATCTTATTTTGTAATCGTTTGTGTTGATATGATGGAATTGAGCGAAAAGGCGAAGGGCATAATAAGGGACGGGAGCGTCAAGGTCAGGCTTAAAAGATCTGGAATGTACCAGTTCCAGACATTTACTGTTAAGAGGCTGCCGTTGGGAAAGGACATGTTTGTAGAGCTGTTCCTGAACAAGGTCGTGGGCATGGAAGAGCTCAAAAGGCTTGCAAATGAGCTTGGCCTGCCAGTAGAGGTGGAGAACGGAAAGGCGTTCCCCGAAGGCACATCCGCAAACGACTTCATAGGCTTCTGAAGGCCAAAATCGATTTTACTGAAATTAACCCACGTTGGCTATAGTCGCATTTCCTATTGTGTTTGATGTCGCGCCGTTGATCAGGGTGTTTGCCCTGAGGTAGTAGCTATATGACGGTGCGCCGCCCATTACCGGGAGAGAACCGAAGCACACAGTAGATACGTTTGCGCTGCTGCGCGGCATTATGGACACGGCTGCCACAGACGTATGCACCAAATCAGGCCTCGTCAGACACGTCACATTGCTGAGCTGCACCTGGGATGAAAGATCGTTTGTAAACCGTAGAGACATCTCATCTGTAGAAAAGTTGTATCCTACCACATTGCAGCCCAGTCCGGTGACATCGAATCCGCATGTATTCTTTATGTGGCTGTTCCACAAAACGTTTGGACCCGAAACATTCAATCCAGCAAAGAACAGGTCCGCTGCGCCGGCATACTGGAACGTATCTGTAGAGTTGATTATAGAGTATAGATGCAGTGTATAGTTCTCGTTAAATTGGGTGGTGTTCAGCAACACATACGTGACATTCTTCATTGTGCCGCGCGTCTGCACTATGGCCATTGTGCATACGCTTCCGTTGCTTAATGGATAAACGGGCCCGTCGCATATTGCATTCACCGCGCTTACGTTTATCGGATTCGAGTTGGCTTTTATATAACCCACAAACGAGCTCGTGTGATTGTAGAACATGTCGAATGACGCTATAGTGTTATTGGTCGCTATCAAAGCGGAAGCTGATATGTTAGTGCCAGGATAGATGAGCTTTGACTGGTATGAGCCCACATCAGGGTACTTCTTGAGCAGTGATACTATGGTGTTGCTTTCCGTTGAGGAGTAGCCTCCTTGCACCATTGATGCGCATGTGCCGTTTAGCGAATTGTTGTAATATTCCAGAAGCTTGACCCATCCCCTATCATAGAACGTGCATTCGCTTGTAGTCGCATTGATCTTTGCAAACGTGACAGCCATGCCGTCTACGCTCTTGTTCACGGCGTGTATATTCGAGAAGCTTGATAAGATAGTGTAGGTATCAAGCGGCGTGACGCTACCCTGCATCCACATGGAATACACCTTTGTGCCATTCTGGTAGTTGGCAAATCCTCCATTCGCATTTGCCACAGTCCCTGCATAAGTCACATCAGCCAACACGTATTTGGTGACGTTGTCACCCAACCCGAGCATATGGTCAAACTCGGAAAAATTATATCTTGTGTTTATGAATATGGATTCAAGAAGGCCGAACTGCCCTGTCGTGAAGCTCTCCGTCGAGTTTATGCCGTTGTTTGGAATCCCCGAATATATGTCGGGGGTCTGTGCCGGTTTGACAGTGACTTGAACTGCGCTTGAACCATGGTTTCTGTTTACGACATTCAATACATTGCCAGGATCTGCAACAACCTGGAACGAGTAGTTACCGCTCAACATAAACGGATACGTAAAGTTCATGACTACAGATTTTCCCGACGGTACTGAGACCTGATAATCGTGCAATGGCGCAGAATTAAGGTACACTGCAACTATCATCCCGTCTATGTTGGTGGAGCCAGTGTTGTTTACAAAGATAAGGAACGAGCCTTGCTGGTAAGGGTATGCTATTGACGGGCTGAGCGTCTGCATAGAGACATTTACCCCATATGTCGGGCTAATGAAAAGTCCCGCCACTATTATCACACCGACAACGACGACAACCGCTATTATCGCATATATCAAAAGTTCCTTCTTTGTTACGTTCATCTATGCACCCGTATTCATAAGTATTTGATCAGCATCAGCATCTGCATCTGCAAAATAGAGTAATAAAGTATTAAAGGTTTATCTCCTATTTTTCAGCTCCCTCATTGCCGTGATTATCTTGTCCTTTATCGGGTTTATTTCTGTATTGAAGTAGTGGTTTACCCACGCGCTTTCATCGTATTTCTCCCCGTTTTCCGGCTGCGACAAGGAATACTGGCCTCTTGCATGCTTTACTATGTTTGATTTTGTCAACTGAAGCAAATGGTACCTAAGGGTTTTCTCGTTTATCGGTTCCCATGCGGTGTTTATGTATTCCATAAGGTCCACCACTGACGGATCCCTCTTTTGGTCGAACTGGAAGTATAGGAGCGAATCGAGCACAGATATGGCGCCAAGCCTTGATTCCCCCGGATTTATTATCCCAAGAGACAGAGCGAGCCACCTTATTAGCGATCTTCTTGTCTCGACCACTTCCCTGGTCATTGCAAGGTTCCTGATCGTTATCTCTCTTTCTATAAGCTTTGATTCGTTCAACTCCATCAGATCAACAAAAATAGTTATGGTTTAAAGATTTATATTATCAATACGTTATTAGGGATTAGGGCTTAAGAGCTTAAATATGTTGCTGTGTGGTTCAGATGGCAAAAGTCGAAATAAACGTTGAATTCGTTCCAGGTAAACTGAAAGCATTCACGAAAAACGAGACACAGATGACTATCGTCTTCAAGAGCGCGGACAAGGATCAGACATACTGGGTGGAGTGTGATGTCGTTGTAACTCCGCCGTTATCATTGGCTTATGATTCAGAAATGAATATGGGGCGCACAAGAATAGGTCTTCTTAAGCCGGACAGCACGCTGAGCAAGCTGGTAAGGCTTTATACAAGGCCGAACAACTATCCGGATGACTACAAGCTCAACGTGGTAGCGTACGTGTATGACGAGGATGGAGCCATAGCAGAAAGGCTTGAAAGGCCGGTCAGCATAGTGTGCGTTGAAAAAGAAACCGCCTAACGGCATAGCAATGTATAAATATCACAATATGTTCAATGAAACTGGTGTTTGAATGAAAGAGTCCAAAAAGAAAAAGAACAATATGCCATCATACAGATTGCTTGGCTTTGTCACGTCTTTTGTGTTCATCTATAATGCAGTATTGGGTTTCGTGACAGTCAATACGATACCGTTCATAGCTTACAGGAGCCTGTTCGTTGGAATGGTTTCCGTGGACTTCATACTAATATTCTCATTGTGGGGGACCGCAAAGCTGCAAAGATTCGCTTAATGCAGTCCGTTGCGAAATCTTTTTAAATTAGCCATCCAATTAGCTATGGCGATGCCATGGCAGGAACCACAAACACGATAACTTTCGCGATAACGATTTTATTGTTTATATACAATACCATACTTGGATTTGTTATAACAAGCCTAATTGCGGGCACTGCAAGATATCTCTTCTTGATATTGATATCTGCAGACTACATAATAATATTTTACTTCCTGTTGGGAGTGACAAAGGTGCAGGAATCGTTCGTTGCATCGAAGACGGGCAAGAAAAAGAGGTTCGGCAGAAAGTAAATTTTGAAAGGGTGAACATGGATGATTGAGACAAAACTTAAGTTATTGCTTATAATTGCTATGATTTACAATGCGTTCTTGGGAGTGTTCGCAATATCCGTATCGATGCATCCGTTCATAGTCCTTCTGTTTATAGGAGTCGACCTATTCCTGATATTCTATTACATGCGGTTTCTGCTCACACAGAAGCTCCAGCTGCTCAAGTTCATAAAGAGCGAAAGGAGGCTTATAAAGGGAGCACAGGCGGAGATAGCGGGTTACGAATACACAAAGCTGACCAAGAAAGACAAGGAGGAATAAGGATAAAATATAAAAAGAAAAGAAAAAGGATTGATGTAAACTCTATTTCTTCAGTCACATCAATTTCAGGTTCATCAACAATGGCAGAGAGTACACTATGATTATCGGAGCTATGAGCAACGATACCATGTTTATGACCTTTATCAGTGGGTTTAGCCCGGGTCCTGCAGTGTCCTTGAATGGATCTCCAACAGTGTCCCCGACAACGGCAGCCTTGTGCGTGTCCGAACCCTTGCCTCCGAATCTGCCTTCCTCTATGTACTTCTTTGCATTGTCCCATGCGGCTCCGCCGGTCGTCATCATCAACGCGAGCACGAGGCCCGAGATTATCACACCTGCAAGCATGCCACCAAGCGCATCGGCGCCAAGGAGCAATCCGACAGCTATTGGAGAGCCTATTCCAAGCAGCGCAGGAGCGGCAAGAGAGGATATGGCGGCCTTTGTCGTTATGTCCACGGCCTTTGCATAGTCGGGATCCGTTGTGCCGTTCATGAGCCCCTTTATGGTCTTGAACTGCCTCCTTACTTCTTCAACTATCTTCGATGCAGCAGAACCGACCGCTCTCATCGTTATGGATGAGAACAGGTATGGGATCATAGCACCTATGAACAATCCAGCCATAACCAATGGATTCAATATGTCTATTGTAGTCAGCTTTGTCGCGCTTGCGAATGCGGCAAACAGGGAGAGCGCCGCAAGTGCAGCCGCGCCTATCGCGAACCCCTTTGTTATCGCCTTTGTTGTGTTTCCGACAGCGTCAAGCGGGTCTGTTATCTCGCGGACCCTCTTTGGCATTCCGGCCATCTCAGCAATGCCGCCTGCATTGTCAGTTATTGGACCATAGCTGTCTATCGAGACTATTATGCCCGTAAGCGAAAGCATTGACATTGAAGCCATTGCAATGCCGAACAGGCCGTTTACCGCGTATGAGAACAGTATCGCGGCCACTATCACTATTATCGGGAATAATGTAGCGCGCATTCCGTTTGCGACACCATATATGATGTTGGTGCCAGCACCAGATTTGGAAGCTATCGCAATCTCCCTTACCGCAGTGGTGTTCTTGTTCGTGTAATGCCCGGTTATCTCGGCAAGCAGTACTGCAACCATTATTCCGGTAATCAATGAAGCGAAGTAAGAGAATGCATTCAGATACCATGTGGTTATTCCAAAGCCTATTATGGCGACCGCAGCAGACAGGTACATCGAACCTTTGAGCGATGACCATATGCGCTCCTTCTTGTCAGTGCCTACGACAAGAGAACCGATAATTGATGCGACTATTGCCACGCCTCCCACTATAAGCGGCAATATCATTATCGTTTGCGACAATCCGCTATAGAATGCCAGAAGCATCGAAGCAAGCACAGTAATTACATATGATTCGTAAAGGTCTGCCGCCATTCCGGCGCAGTCTCCAACATTGTCTCCAACATTGTCAGCTATGACTGCAGGGTTCCTTGGATCGTCTTCTGGAAGTCCTATCTCGCTCTTTCCGACAAGGTCAGCGCCGACATCAGCGCCCTTCGTATATATTCCTCCACCGACCCTTGCGAACAGGCTCACAAGGCTAGCGCCGAATCCAAAGCCAACAAGCACTATAGGATTTGGGAACACCATAAACATGAGCGTAAATCCAAGAAGCGCAAGGCCAACAACGCTCATCCCTGTCACTGTTCCTCCCATGAATGCCACATGAAGCGCATGTCTTAGTCCCTTCTCCGCCGCCTTCGATGTCCTTAGGTTTGCCCTAACGGATATCTGCATGCCTATATAACCGGCAAGAGCAGAAAGCGCAGCCCCAACAGTAAATGCTATAGGCGTTGGTGGTGGCACAAGTTTCGGGAACAGCAATGCAAGGGCAGTGAATACTATCAACAGTATAACCCAAAATATGAACACGGTTCTGTATTGTCTCTTCAGGAATGCATTAGCTCCCTTCTGTATCGCCGCCGCTACCTTTTGCATCTTCTCGTTACCCTTAGGTTCCCTAAGGACATATACAACATTTACTGCTGCGAATAGCAGGGCCAAGATTGAACCCACTAAAGGCACCAAAAATATATAGGACATTTTTACACCTTACAGTACAACTGAAATTGAAATTTAATAGAAAACAAGGTATAAAAAGATATGTGAATGCACGGACATATTTGAATCGTTTCAATCGTTCTTTACGGTGAAACTTGAAAAATATTCCCCTTTGTGTTTCTCCAGTTTCTTCTCGTCAACATCTATGCCAAAAACCTGTATGTTTCCGTTGTCCACTTTTATCTCTTCGATAAACCTCCTTACCTTTGATGAATCTTCCGATTCTGCAAGGACCTCCACGCTCCCGTCCGGTGCATTCCTTACAAATCCTTTTATCAGAAGCTGGTTTGCCTTATATCTTACGAAAGCCCTGTAGCCTACGCCCTGCACTATCCCATGAACCACAAGAAATGTTCGCATAAAACCACCAGGGACGGATCATTGAAGGGGCTCATTCCACATTGGCCATCATGCCCCTTTCCTTGAGCTTTGATATGTCAAGCATGCTGTATCTCCACACTATGTCTCCCCTCTCATCAGTTTGTACGACCCATGGCCTTACAATGACGACATCGTTCTCCTTTATCCAGAACGCTCTCCTAAGCCTTCCAGGTATTATGCACAGCCTTTCCTTCCCATCACTGCACTTTACCACGAATCGGGTAGCGCCTGCAAGCTTCATCACCTTGCCCAGAACTTCTCCGTTGTTTGGAAGCTTGAGTTTGTATTCAATTGGCTGACCGCGCCTCATGTCTACGTTTTTGTTTGGTCTCGGCATAATGGATCATTTAGATTAGTATAATTTCATCAATAACTCTTTATTCCATACCTTGCCCCGCATGCTTCGCATACGAAGTAGAACATGCCCCTGCCTGCAGCTTCAAGATGCGAATCGGGCTTCCTGCACTCCTTGCAGATCACGTATACCTCGAAATACTTACGAATCCTTTTGTTAAGGTCGTCGTTTGTGAACTTTCCGCTTATCACGAGCCTTTGCTCTTCTATGTTTACGGGAACTGCGAGCTCTTTGCTCATGTACCTGGCGATGTTCTGCGGATCGCCCCTTGCCTTGTCCGCAATGACGGAAAGGTTCCTTATTATCGTCTTGCTTCCCTGCACCATCGCGTCCACTACCGGAATCTTGAAATCAGACACATCAGCGGCAAGCTTCGGCATCTTTTCAAACGCCCTGTCAAGAAGCTTCATGTACTCTTCATCGCTCATTTGCATTACCGTTCTATTATCAGATTACTTTCATAACATAATATATAAATTGATGCTTTTTTAGAATGCAGAGAGAAAGGGATATAATATATTGGTGGTACAAACCAATATGATGCTAGATATAGAGATGGCACATTACAGGTTTATGAAGGGCATCTTCTTTGCAGGTGCGAAACAGACCAAAGATGCGCTTTTCCTTTACAGCGACAAGATTGACGATGAGTTTTGGAACTATGCTGCAAAGATTTCATTGAAAGGAAAGAGCCTTAGTGAATTCCTTAAAACGGTGGTAGATTTTTATTCGAAACTCGATAGAGCACCCGCAATATATCTGACCTCCAATGCCATACGACAAAACACATCTTTGCTTTCCAAGAATGGTTTTGTATTAAAATACGCAGACGCATGGATGGTACACAATGGAAATGTAAAAGTACAGAAGATAACGGGCCTTCAAATAAAGAAAGTATCCTCAAAAAAGGATTTTGATTCATTTATCAGAGTATTTGGAGAGGTATATGGGGATAATGGTACTGGACCATATGCGGGTTTGCCAAAAAGCTATATCGATGTGCTAAGGGAATCGTTTTCAAAAGGCAAAGGCAATAATGGAACAAAAGTAAAATATTATATCGCATTGATGAACGGGAAGCCAGTTGGCTGCGGAACGCTTGTGCATGATAAAAAAGCAGCATGTCTTTACAGTCTTGGTGTATTGCCAAAGTATAGAGGAAAGGGGATTGCAAGGACCATAACAATGACAAGGATTCACGAGGCAAAATCCAATAGGATAAACACAGTATTTCTTCAGACCGAAAAGGGAAGCTATAATGAAAAGTTATTCAGGAAATTCGGCTTCAAGACTGTTTTTGTCGGAAAGTGTTATTCGCTTAGAGAAAAATAATTGTTTGATAAGATTATATGGATGACCGTTCCGTTATTTCGTGGATCAAATCCCAGGGAGACAAAAGATATGTAGAGGATATGGCAAGGGTCGGCATTCCGTCAAAAAACATATACGGGGTCTCCATGGCCAAATTAAGAGGCAAGGCCAAAGAGCTAGGAGTAGACCACGACCTTGCACAAAAACTTTGGAAGACCCGGATTTATGAAGCAATGATACTTGCCAGCCTCATCGATGACCCGAAATTCGTAACAGAAAAACAGATGGATGACTGGGTCAAACGATTTGATTCGTGGGGCGTATGCGACTGCTGCTGCGGCAACCTATTTGACAAAACCCCTTTTGCCTTCAAGAAAGCAAAAGAATGGTGTGCATCAGACAAGGAGTTCGTAAAAAGAGCGGGCTATGTACTGATAGCTGCCATTTCCGTGCACGACAAAATGGCTTCGGATGATAAATTTCTTGCGTTTTTGCCCATAATCGAAATGGGCTCTACAGATGAAAGAAATTTTGTAAAAAAGGGAGTAAACTGGGCATTGCGCGAGATTGGAAAAAGGAACAGGAACCTGAATAAAGCCGCAATAGGGAGTGCTGAGAGGATAAGGCTGATTGACTCAAGAAGTGCAAAGTGGATAGCCGCAGATGCGCTCAGAGAACTAAAATCCGAAGCGGCGCAGAGAAGGTTTTATAAATCAGAACGACGCATTAACTCTGGCAGATAGGCGGGAAGCTAAGGGTTTCCCATCCCACAAATCCCTTTTGGTGGACCAATGCCGTTCGAGTGTTATATGCATATATGAAGCCCGCGTGGAAGCGTAGACGCTTTGCCCCAGACGGTAGCTTTATATGCGAATCAGGCCAGGCCGGAAGGAGCAACCTTAAACATATATTAACTATGCTTCTGGGATACAGAGCCGAGCAGAAGCGCGACAAACTTCATGCATGTTTATAATGCAAGGCGGCTTCTGCCATTAAATTTAATGAGCGGCAATAAATCTTATGAGATTGTATTAAATAAATGGAGCAATAGATGTATTTCATATATGCCGGGTTCGCCTAGTGGTAGGGCGGCAGCCTGCTAAGCTGTTTGGCTTTATGGCCTTCGCGAGTTCGATTCTCGCACCCGGCGTTTTATAGATAAAGATGTGAGCAAATGACAGATGGAATAAAGAAATTGTCATTGGGCGAGCTTGTATCAAGGCTCTACAATTCGATAAAATCGCTTAGTGGTGACATCGGAAAGCTTGTCGGAAGGAACCGTGAAATGAGCCTTGTCGAACTCGCGGAACTCAGGAAGCAGATAAAGGAAAGGCTTGACAAGGGCATAGAGAGGACGGAGAACGAGAGGCTGATAAAGCTGATAGACCTGTTTAGGGAGGACAAGAACGCCATAGAGCTCATAAAGATAGAGATGGATGAATGGCTGTCTTTCCTTGATGCCATGAAGGACCATCTTGATGATGTAAGGAAAGGCGCCACTGATGAAGAGCTAAAAGAGATAGGTAAAATGAAGTCCGACATAACCAGACTTCAAAACATCCTAAGAGAGAGCAAATGATCAGTACCAGCCGCGCGCCTTCATCGCCTTTGCTACCCTGTCTACCGCTATGATATACGCTGCCATCCTTGGCGGTATCTTCTGCTTGTTTTCCTTGTAGCTCTTTATAGTAGATATGGTGTCGCCGAATGACTTCGTTATTATCTTGTCCAGCTTGTCGTAGAACTCCAAG
>JAMCZN010000010.1 GCA_023485505.1 Candidatus Martarchaeota archaeon
AGCTTCTCAACTTCCTTTATAGCAAGGGCTATTCGGTAATAAGGAGCGCAGGCTCTGGAGTGAACTCGATAAGTCCTGATGTCATAGCAATAAAAAAGGGGAAGGGCCTTGCCTTTGAATCAAAGGCGTGGAACGGCACAAGCATATCAATAGAGCCGGAAAAGTACAGGTCCCTGAAAGACTGGGAAGGCAATTCGGGCATGGAAACATACATGGCATGGCGCATGAACGGGATGGGCTGGTACTTCATAAAGCTTGATGAGCTTTACGTGGGGGAAAAGAACTATACAATAACAAAGAAGCTTGCCATTGGCATAAACAGGAGGCCGGAGCATATAATGGAGGGAGTGCTCCCGGGGGAACTATAGGCTTCGAGGATTCTTAAAAAAGATTTTATTTACATAGCGAAAGCGCTACACAATCTTTATATATCTTGACTATCCAACAGATTATTAGAACATGTTATTACTGACGAATTGTGGTACATTATGTGCTTTAATCTTTCAACGATAGACAAAAAAACTTACTATCTTGGAGCCTGGCTCTCGGTAGATGGAGCCATGCAATTGGGGCCGTACTGCACTTTGCCATGAATAGCTGTTTCTGAACACAATATAAGGTGTTAGAATGGCAAAAACTTACATTGACATAGTAAAATATATGGTAGAGGCCAGTTTCGATATATCTGGTCTTGTAGACAAACCCGACATAATAGGAGCAGTATTTGGACAAACGGAGGGACTTCTTGGAAGCGACCTTGATCTTAGGGAGCTCCAAAAGAACGGAAAGATAGGGAGGATAGAGATAAACTCCAGCGCAACTGGAAGCAGGACAACTGGAAAGCTTTATTTGCCTTCATCTCTTGGAAGAGTGGAAACCTGCATACTTGCGGCAGCCATAGAATCAGTAGACAGAGTGGGTCCTTTTGAGACATCCTTCAAGATAAACAAGATAGATGACACAAGGAACGAGAAAAGGAAGAAGATAATAGGAAGGGCGAAGGAGCTGGTAAAGGGGCTCATAAGCACAGGCGTCATACCTGACAGCAGGGAGCTGAGCGACCTTGTCGAAAGCGACGTAAAGGCAAGCGTGGTCACAAGTTACGGGCAGGAACAGCTCGCGGCAGGCCCAGATATAGACACAAGCGACGATATAGTGCTTGTTGAAGGAAGGGCGGATGTCATAGCGCTACTTAGAAGCGACATATCCAACTGTATAGCAGTAGGAGGGGCGACCGGCACCATACCAAAGACGATAGTCAACCTCATAGCCACAAAGGAGACGACGCTGTTCCTTGATGGAGACCGCGGAGGAGACATGATATTGAAGAGCATAATGAACGTTGGAGAGATAGACTTCGTTGCGAGGGCACCGGCAGGAAAGGAGGTAGAGGAGCTTACGAGAAAGGAGATAATCAAGGCGCTGCGCTCAAGGATACCTATAGAGCAGGTATTCCCGAACCTCAAGAAGAATGGCAACGGCAACGGGGAACAAAAGGCGGAAAACAGAGAGGAGCAGCATGACAGGTACCAGCAGAGGCAACCACCGCAACAGCAGCAGAGGCAGAGAATGCCACAGCAGCCCAGGCAGCAGTTCGCCCAAAGACAGCAGCAACAGCAACCGGTGTTGAGCCCGTCTAGCATAGTGAACAACCTTACTTCGCCACAGCGATCAAGAACGCAGCCGCAGACAGAGGATCGCGATTCGAGGATTGACACCATAGACTCTGACCTTGACATAAAGGATTTAAGGGAAAGAAGGGACACAGGGGCAAATCCGGTGGATTCTATACCGTCGATGTACCAGCAGGGCTCTTCCGGCACAAGTGCGCCGAACCAGGTTCTTGTATCTGCTTTGGACCAGTTGCACAACACGCTTAGAGGAAGGCTCTATGACAAGGAAGGAAAGATGATATCAGAGATACCAATCAGCGACCTTATACATTCCATAGAGGATGGCAAGAATGTCTATGCGGTCGTATTTGACGGAGTGATAACGCAAAGACTTGTCGAACTCGCAAACAAATATGGCGTTAGAGAGGTGTATGGAATACGCGCCACACAGATATCGAGGAACTACGATACGGTATACCTGTTCACAAAGGAGCACGGCAAAATAAGTTAATAAGCTAATCGGACCTTTTGGTGGCTTTATTGCCACCTTTCTGTTTTTGATATTTTTCTCATCATTACGCCGAACTGTCTTTCATCCTGCGGTTCTTTTCCTTCGACAAACCTCGTCTTTACCAGTATACCCTCTTCGCCGATGTCTGAGACCACTACCTCTTTTATGCTAGTAAGCCTTATTATCCGCTCGGCAAGAGCTTCCATATACGCATCGTCCTTGCAATTGAGCTTGAACTTGTACATCCCGTTCCTTAATTTCTTAAATTCCCTGACACTCCCTATATTCGACCCTTTCATTTGCACACCTCTTTCCCATCTTTAAGTATAATAGGGCAGGCAAGGATACGCTGCATGCGCAGAAGGACGAAAAAATATGTAACGTACAGTAACGTGGGGTGGTTCTTCTTTCGCCTCGACAATATTATAGAGTTCATGGCCTACCCTAATACATGAATTGCTTTTCTTCCATAGTATATAATGATAGTGACGCATTCTGGTCGCAAACACTATAGGCAATCGGCAAAATAATGTCCATCAATCGGGAAAATTATGTAATATATTGGTTATATACGTCTATAGTTTAACCTAAAAGAAACATATTTATTATTTAACTAATATATTAACCAATATGGATGATGTACCGCAGGCGGTCTCTCAAACGTACCTTAAGCTGAAGGAGAAATCGGACTACTGCATAACGCTCAAAAAGATAAACAGCAAGTTTTACGTATACAAAGCAACCACTTTTTGGGATAGAAAAGACAAAAAGGTAAGGAGCAGGACCGAATACGTAGGAAAGATAACCGAATCCGGAAAATTTGTAAAAAGGGCGCTGCGCCAGGTGGAAAGAAGAGAGCCTGTTTACGCGGAGCAGGCAAACGACATAAAGGGAAGATATGCGTCAAACCGCCATGAGCTTCCGGACAGTACAGAACTCACCCTGTTGACAATATTGAGCACCAATGCAAAAGCCACCCTGTCTTATCTGGGAAAAAGGATCGGCCTCAAATCCGCAGAGACATACAGAAGGGTAAGGTTGCTTGAAAACAAGTACGGCATAAAATATGTTCCGGAGATAGACGTGGGCAAACTCGGTTTCCTGAAGTTCATGATATTCGTAAAGTTCAGGAGGAGAACGCCAAACAACGACGAGATAAGAAATGCCGCGATCAAAGAGCCCGCAATACAGCTTACCCAAAGGCTAGTCGGCAGGTACGACCTGCTCTTTTATGTACTGGCAAGGAATCCTGTCGAGGTGAACGACCTTAGGAGGAGGCTCAGGATAGCGCTTGGAAAATACGATTCATATTGGTACACAATGCCCGCATATGAACACTACGGTTTTGTGCCGTTGAGAAACGAATTTGTAGAAACGATGAAAGACAACCTCCTCAACAGGGAGTATGCCGTCCTTTATGAATTGAACAAAAACGGGGTCGTTGACTTTAGTGAGATAGACAGGATGTATGGATTTGACCAGGGCAGATCTCTGTACACTTACCATAAGCTTTTGGATGAGGGCGTAATAAAAAGGGTAACGGTGAATATGTCAAATATTCCGCTTCTTTACGTAGGTTTGATATTTGAGGAGGTAATCAACTACGGCAAATTCAATAAGACCAGGGTGCAGTCCGTTTTGGATGTAGTTAAGGATAACGATGCCTGCCTTAACAAATATGCATTGATATGCGCGATGGAGGAGCCGCAGGGTGCGGTTTTCTTTCTCCCAGTGGTAGAATTGAGCGACCTTGAAAAGAACAAGGAGCAGTTCTACAGGAAGAAGAGAGGGATCTCGCTCAGCACAGCGGTAGTGACGGATACTTTGCTCGGCACTCTGTGCTTCAGGAAACTAGACCCAACGCACACCTATCAGTATGATGACCTTGTCAATAATTACGGCATAACGCTCGGACCAAAGACCAACTACATCGAAACGGGAAGGAAAAAGAAGGAATACATAGCAATAGAAAAGGAGCTCGGAGTATGGGGGATCCCAGGCAGGCACGAAAACAGTGATAAGGGAGCCAGCATCTGGGAATGAAAAAACTCACTCGGACAAAAGCCTGTCCAGTTTTTCCCTGTTCCTTTTTGAAAGCGCCACCCAGTCAATCCCACGCAGTTTGTAGAATTCCACGATAGACATGTTCGCGACCTGTTCGCCACGGCTTAACGCAAGCCGCTTGTATACCTCTCTGACTTTTTTTACGCTGGCACCTTCAATCTCAACAATCCATGGCAGCTCCGGCCATTTATCGATGGTGATCTGCACGCCATCGTACTTGTACTCTATCCTTTTGTTTTCTTCATAGATCGTAGGTTTGTACATCTTGCAAAGCATCTGCACTGCAGTCTTGAAATCGTCCACTTTTACCTCCCATTCATCCGTATGGTTTATTGCGCTGCCCTTCCTTTCCTTCAATGTTATTGTTGTGTACTTTCCGTCCGTGCGCACTCTGGCCCACATTTTATGCCCTTTGTATACGTTGGACACCTTGCCTTTTACTAGTAGTTCGACGCGCTTGAAGTTCCTTGTAGCTATGTACTTGGCGCCAAGCTTGTTGAGCTTTGACACCACTTCATCCTTATCGACATCGCCTATCCTAATCTCTATTTCCTTCGGAATTCAATCACCAATTCACAAACTCTTCTTTGAAAGCCTCTTTATCTCTTTGATCTTTTTCAGCAGCTCCTTCTCCTCATCAGATATGAGGTCCGCGAAGTCCCCGCTAAGGAGCTTCTCATCGGAATCGGTAAGCCTTGTATAAAGGAACTGGTTCTCCTTTATCTGCCTTCCGAAGGTGGGCCCATCAACAGATATGGCAACGGAGGCGCCCTTCTTCGCCTCATCAAGCTTGGTCTTCTCCTCTTGTATCTCCTTTATCTTTCCCACAACGGTGCCGTTCTCGTTTATCAACACGTACCCGGGCTTTATCTTTCCGGCAACGACATCTACTCCGAACACAGCGGGGCCTGAAACCCTGAAACACGCGTTTGGCAACACTTTTATCATGGCAGGGAATGTCGTCTCGCTTTCGACTTTGTTCGATATGCTCTTTCTCTTCGCATCTACAAATTCCTTATAGTCGTCAATAAGCTTGTATATTATTTCCCCCCTTATTATTTTTATGCCGCTGGTGTTAATTGATTCTTCGGCATCCTCGTCCACTTGAACGTTAAATCCGAGCACGACGGCGTTGAGCGGATCGGTCGCATTGTAGGTAAAGGCATCAAGGACATCGCGCTTCGTTATGTTGCCTATGCCCTTCTTGCTGACGCCGAAGCCGTCCGCCTTTAGGAGCCTTGATATAGCCTCAATGCTCCCTATCGAGTCCGCCTTCAACACCACTCCTTTTTTATCAGTATCAAAAAGCTCGTTTATCTCCGACTTTATTTCCTTCTCGTAGCTTTGGTCCGTTACCTGTATGATAGGAGAACCGGGCATTGCGTCATCTAGGCCATTGCCGCTTATCTTTATCCCGCTTGCCGCGGTCACCTCGTTAACGGAATAGAACTTTGCGGACGTGTCCCTGATTTCGCTCAGCGGCTTTGGCTTTAGAAGGGCCTTTATCTTTGCGGTCGCTATGCCGTTTGGCGTGGCGAATGCTATCATGTCGTTTACATGGAGAGTGCCGTTGTAAAGCACGACATCTATTGTCACGCCAAGACCCTTGACCTCTTTCTTCTCGAGTATGCTGCCCTTTCCGGGGCCATTGACCTCTATGTTGAGTTTGGCTTCCATGTACCTTTGCGCAAGGCCAGTAACCACCATTAGCAATTCCGCAATGCCCTCCCCTGTCTTTGCGCTTATCGGGACTATTGCAAGCTCCTTGCTAAAGTCCTTGATCCTTGTGAAGAGCTCGCTCCCAAAGCCAAGCTCACTTAGTTTTCCTATCATCTGGTAAATCCTTTCATCGAACTCCTGCGCAACGTATGTGTTCTGCTTCTTTAGGGACTCCATTACGCTGTTCGTCTTCTGCGGTATCCAGCCCGTTATAAGGTCCACCTTGTTTGCGGCAACGACAAAGGGGGTCCTGTATTCCTTCAGTATGTTTATCGCTTCAAGCGTCTGGGGCTCAAACCCCTTTGACACGTCTACGACCAATATCGCAATGTCCGCTACGCTTCCGCCCCTTTTCCTGAGGTTTGTGAACGCTTCGTGGCCAGGGGTGTCTATGAACAGAAGCCCAGGCAGTGTTATCTTTGCTCCAGAGCTCCTCAGCATTGGCCCGCATATCCTGTCTATAATGTCTATGGGGACTTCGCTTGCGCCTATGTGCTGGGTTATGCCTCCAGCCTCCTTTGCGGTTATTGTGGTGCTCCTAATTTTATCAAGGAGGGAAGTTTTTCCGTGGTCGACGTGTCCCATCACGACTATTATAGGCTGCCTTATCATATTGGTGCACCAAACAAAAAGAGTTAAAAATTTTCTTTATAATATATTTAGCTCAGGTATAAAAAGTTAGGTGTAAAAATGGAACGATCTCTAGTATTGGTAAAGCCGGATGGGGTCCTTAGGGGGCTTACTGGCGTGGTAATATCAAGGATAGAACAGGCAGGACTTAAGGTAATAGGCTTGAAGCTCGTAGTACCTGACAAGAAACTCGCTGAAAGGCATTATCCATGGGACCCAAAATGGGCGCAACAGATATGGGACAGGACCAAGAAGGCGATGGATGCCAAGGGAGAGAAGATGCCGGCGAAGGATGCGACCGAATATGGACAATTCATAAGGAGCACACTGATGAATTATATAGTGGGAAGACCCGTTGTCGCCATTGTCGTTGAAGGCAATGATGCGATAGCCAGCATAAGAAAGATATGCGGCGCAACATCGCCACATCTTGCCGAACCGGGCTCTATCAGAGGCATGTATTCGACAGACTCATACGATCTTGCCAACTTGCAGAAAAGGTCAGTGGTAAACATAATGCACGCTTCCGACAGCGTGACCACCGCAGACAAGGAGATACCGGTGTGGTTCACGGAAAAGGAGCTTGTGAAATACAAGAGGGCGGACGAGGACACGATATACAAGTTCGCCTAGACAAACGCAGCCGTCAAGGGACGAATACGGGATTCGTCCTTTTAAACAATCACGTTATAATATCCGTGATACTGTGTGGAGAAGAACAACGAATCCTTCCGATTCTAAACCGGAGACTGAAAAGGTATTGGTCGGAATTAATTATGATAAGCTGGCGTCATTGTATAGGCTTCCAATCTATCCGGGCGAGGACCTTGAAAAATCCAGACAAGGCATACGGAACGCGATAGTTATTGCGATAGAGAGAGGAAGAGAAGACGATGTGACTGCGCTGCGCGGGATTTTGTTCAATCTGATGATCGATGCGTACACTGAAGCATTGAAAGAGGACAACTCAAGGCACCTTGACTCCATAATCACGATAATTTCAGACATGGAGCCACTTGAAAGGCTATTGCGTGATCCGGAGACAGCCACAAGAAACAAGATCAAAAGACTTAAGGCGCTGCAGGAGCACGATTCGGGATTAAGATCGGAGAGGACAAAAAGGACTTACGCGAACCGAGGAGTCCAGCCAAGAAGGATAGGCTCTGAAGAGATAGCATATGAAAGCCGCTAGGCTCTTGCATACTTGAGCTCATCGCTCATCATCTCCGGATTCCACATTGGATCCCACACCAGATCGATATCGACTTTTCCTATATTCTGGATTGCTTCAAGCCTCAGCTGCACATCAGCAAGTATTATGCTTATCACCGGGCACATAGGGCTCGTCATTGTAAGGGTAACCTTCACGTTCTTTCCTTCCATTATTTTTATATTGTATATTAGCCCCAGGCTCACTATGTCCGCACCCATTTCCGGATCAACACACTTTGTCAGCGCTTCTATTGCGTCTTTTGTAGTTACCATAGTATCATGCGACAGGTATTCGGTAAAATTACGTTAATACTTACCAGCTAATAATATTTAAGAATAAGCAATCAATAAATATCTGCCTAATTAAGTTTAGAGCAGAGGTAATATTTATGGCCAGGTTAGTCGTTAGGGAGCCCAAAGGAGAGGTGAAGAAAGAAACGATGGGATTGCTTAGAAATTTTGCAGCTGAAATTGACGCCTGGGGAAAAGAGATAGAACAGGGCACGATATCGCCGTTTATCGCATTGAACTTGATAAGAAATCCGGCTAGCCAATAATTGGGTCCGTTCTGAATTTACTTTCACATTTTCAAACTGCAATGCTTTTAGCCTTTTCAATAGCTAATAATCCAGTGACCAGATGGCTGACAAGCGCATGCGCTCAAAATATGAATATGACATAGAGGAGCAGAGCCGTGAAAGCAAATATGGAAAGGGTTACAAGTGGATAGCGCTATCAAACACTACACTTGGGGCGCTTATGAGCGCCATAAACGGCTCCATACTCATAATATCCCTGCCTGCATTGTTCACCGGGATGGGCGTGAACCCGTTGCTTCCAAGCAACATTGCGCTCCTTCTTTGGCTCCTTCTCGGATATACCATAGCAAGCACGATAATGATGGTGAGCATAGGAAGGCTATCAGACATGTTTGGACGGGTAAAGCTCTACAATATGGGATTCCTTATTTTCACGATATGCGCGATACTGCTGTACATATCGTCCGTGTACATACTTGGCACTGTTGGAGTGCTGGTGCTGATTATACTGAGAATATTCCAGGGCTTTGGCTCTGCATTCCTGTTTGCAAATGGAACTGCCATAATAACAGACGCATTCCCGTACAGCATGAGAGGAAGGGCCATGGGTTTCAACCAGATAGCGGGCGTGGGAGGGAGTCTTGTCGGTTTGTTGCTTGGGGGCGTGCTAGCCGCCATCGATTGGCACCTGATATTCCTCGTAAGCGTCCCGATAGGCATCTTTGGGACGGTGTGGGCATACCTCATGCTGCATGAGATAGCCATAATAAAAAAGGGGCAGAAGTTCGATCTGCTTGGCAATGTATCTTTCGCAGTGATGCTTCTTTCAGCGATGCTTGCGATGACTTACGGGCTGCTTCCTTACGGGAACAGCACTACAGGATGGGGCAGCCCTTGGATAATCCTTATGCTGCTAATAGCGGCGGTGGCGCTCATCACGTTCGTATTTTCCGAAAAACGGGCAAAGGAGCCAATGTTCAGGTTAAACCTCTTTAGGATAAGGGCGTTTGCGGCTGGAAACATCAGCATGCTTTTGGCAGGGATAGCCAGGGGCGGCCTGCAGTTCATGCTCGTGATATGGCTGCAAGGCATATGGCTGCCGTTGCACGGAGTAAGCTTTGAAAATACGCCATTGCAAAGCGCGATAGATATGACTCCGCTCGTTATTGGGTTTCTTGTTGCCGGGCCGATAAGCGGATATCTGTCTGACAGATATGGGGCGAGGACTTTCTCGACCCTGGGCATGGTGGTGAATGTCGTTGGATTCATTATGCTTTCGCTTTTGCCCGCAAATTTCGTGTACTGGGAGTTTGCCGCGATAATAGCGTTCCTTGGGATTGGCCAGGGCCTTTTTGCGGCACCAAACACGGCAGCCATAATGAATTCGTTGCCTCCCGAACAAAGGGGCTCAGGTTCCGGCATGAGGGCCACGCTGGTCAATGCGTCGTTCATGCTCAGCCTTGTGGTGTTCTTTACGCTTTTAATCATAGGAATGGCGCAACCATTGACAAGCGCAGTGTACAATGGCCTCACAGCGCAGGGAGTCTCCGCACAAATCGCCCATCAGGTGGCGAGCCTTCCGCCGACATCTGCCTTGTTCTCGGCATTGCTTGGCTACAATCCATTCAAGACCATAATACCAAAGAGCACGCTTGCAAACATGTCACAGACCCAGTCCAACACAATAACCGGCACCAACTTCTTCCCAAGCATAATATCCAAACCATTCATGGACGGAATGCAGGTCGTGCTGTACCTTGCAGCAGGAATGGCTTTTGTCGCAGCAATAGCATCGGCGCTTCGCGGAAAGAGGTATATAAGGGAGCTCGATGGAAGACACTGACAAATGGAACCTATAAAAACGTTAAAGGACAGTATAAAACCAGAGGGTGACATTATGGAAGTTAAGATAAAGGAATTGCAAAAGTTAGGATTGCAGACGCTGCAGAAATACGACCATTCTAAGGAAGACGCAAACATGATACTTGATGTGCTGATGTATGCACAACTCAGGGGCAACAACCAGGGGCTCGTGAAGCTCATAGGGAATGGATACAGGAGGCACCCAAATGCCAAAGCGCCTTCAATAACCAAGGATACGAAGCTCTCGGCATTGATTAACGGAAATCTTTCGCCGGGAATAGTGGTGATGAAGATGGCAACAGCGCTTGCCATAAAGAAAGCCAAGGAATACGGTTTTGGGATTGTCGGGACAAACAGCACAAATTCCTCGACTGGCGCCATAGGTTACTATGCAAAGGAGATCGCAAAGGAGGGGTTTATCGGAATGGCATTCGCAGGTTCTCCGGAACTAATAGCAATGCACGGCTCATCCCAGCCCATATTTGGCACAAACCCAATAGCAGTGGCAGTGCCCTCTAAGGAAGATCCAATAGTGTTGGACATGGCAACTGCTGCAATCCCGTTCTTCGGTCTTGTCGAAGCCAAGACTGCAGGTAAAAAGATTCCGGAAGGCCTTGCATATGACAAGGAGGGAAACAGGACAACAGATCCTGCAAAAGCACTGGAGGGAGCAGTCATGGCCTTCGGTGGACACAAGGGAGCCGGGCTTGCTATGATAATAGAGGTGCTTACGGGTCCATTGGTAAAGGCATCATTTTCAACAGTCGGCGACGTATCGAACAACTGGGGCAACCTTATACTTGCAATAGACCCAGACTTATTGACAGACAAGGAGTCTTTCAAAAAGGAGGTTTCTACGATGGTAGAAAAGATAAAGGCAACAAGGAGGCTTCCAGGCGTAGACGAAATCCTAGTTCCTGGCGAACGCGGCGACAAACTCACAAAAAAATATTCGACCAAAGGCAGCATAGAGATAGAGGATAACCTTTACAATGAAATAAAGAAAGCCGCAGCCAAGTAACACAGGTATAAAATCGTTTTACGCAGCAGCCCATTTGAAGGAGACTTCATGCAATTAGATTCCTGACGATTGCACCGATAACCCGTATAGGAAACATTATATATCTCAAATGAGAGATATCGGTATATAGTGGGTTATATGCTTGGCGCCAGGAAGGTAGTCAGCTTTGATATTGATGGCACTATTGTTAACACTCTTGACAACACCAAGCTCGTCGTAAATAGGCTTTTTGGAGTAGATGTAAATGACGCAGACATAAGGAAGCTTGGCCTTACCAAATCCTTATACATGTTGAATCGTGAGCAAATCCTTATGGCCTTTTCAGAAGTATGGAAAAGGCCGGAAGAGATAAGGCTTATTGACCCGAGCATCCCCGGATGCATAGACGAGATAAAATCTAACGGCTATGATATTGCGATACTAACTGCAAGCTACGGTGAGGACCGTTTCATCAAGAGGGTGCTTGCCATCAACAACATTAGTTACGACAATTATTACCACGTAAACGACCAATTGAAAAAGAAGGATGCAAATGTTGACATACACGCAGATGATTCCATAACGGTAATAAACTCGTTCGCCGCTGCAAACCGGCCATCAATGCTGTTATTGAACTGGTGGAACGAGGATAGGCTTGATTCACTCCCAAACTCCGATGTACTATATAAATGCAAAGACTGGAAGGAGATGACAGATCTGCTTTGCAGCGACGGGCTCCAAAAATAATCAATTTTGGAACACGTTTTCCACAAATATTTAAATACTTTTTCTGCGCTATAGTTTATAATTAAACTAGTTTAAATTTAAACTATGTGATTGAATGGGACGCACCGGAGGGCATTTTGGGGTCACTGACCCTCAAGACCTTTTTGAAGACAATGCAATAAGAAGGACAATAAGAAGGAGCGTGCTCAAAGTAGTGCTATTGAGATGGATAGATAAAAAACCGAGCAACCCATATGAAATAATAAAATATATGCGCATAGGCAGACTTGGCCACATGGCGCATCTTGCTACCTCGTCACTGAAAAATGATATTTATAACACACTGAGCGCATTGGAAAAATCGGGTTATATAAAAGCGAAGGCGAAGACGGAGAACGGGCGTGTTAAAAAGTACTACACGATTACACCAACAGGAAAAAGGGCATTGGCGGAGAGCAGGAAGGTACTAAAAAGGTCCATAAGGGAAATCTCTAATCTATTAGACTAGTGGAGGCATGGCAACTCAAAAAAGCATAATAAAGGTAGAAAGGCTCGTAAAGAAATTCGGAGACTTCACGGCAGTAAACAACATAGACCTTGACATAAAGGAAGGCGAGATATTTGGGCTGCTTGGCCCAAATGGGGCGGGAAAGACCACAACGATAAATGTGCTTCTCTCCTTGCTCAAACCAACCTCCGGAAAAGTGACCATAAACGGCCTGGATGTTTCGAAACACCCAGAGGAGGTAAAGCAGATGATAGGTCTAATGACCCAAGAGACAGTAGTAGAGGGAGACCTTACAGGAACGCAGAACCTGATGCTTTTTGCAGAACTATACCATATAGACAAAGTCAAGAGGGAAAAGGCAGTGAAAACGGCGCTTGAAGAGTCAGACTTAATGAACTTTGCAAACGCGCAGGCAGGCACCTATTCAGGTGGAATGCAAAGAAGGCTCGGATTGGTAAAGGCGATGCTGCATGAGCCAAAGATACTGATACTTGACGAGCCAACAACAGGCCTTGATGTGCAGAACAGGGTAACGATGTGGAAGAGGATAAAGGAGCTCAATGCAAATGGGACGACGATATTGATGACAACCCAATACCTTGAAGAGGCAGATGAGCTCTGCAGCAGGATAGCGATAATAGACCACGGAAAGATAGCCGCACAGGGAACACCTTCAGAACTCAAGAAGCTCGCTTCGGATGGAGACATACTCGAGGTTGTCACAAAAATGGATGAGATACCGAAATTGCTCAATCTGTTAAAAACCAAATTTCACATCATTGGTACATCTACTGGGGAAAATGTCACCGCCCCGCTCGGGAAAGATGCAAGGAAGCAGTTTGTCAGGATTTCAGAGGCTATAGAAAAGGAGGATATAACCATATTCTCGATAGGCATGCATTTGCCAACTATTGACGACGTGTTCATAAAGCTCACCGGTTCCACGATGAGGGACACGCTCGGAGAAAAAACCACAGGAAGGATGCCAATGATGGGAAGAAGGTGATGTAATGAGCTTGTGGGTAGATACATTTACGCTGTACAAAAGGGAAATGCTGATATTCAGGAGCAACCTTAGGACAAACATACTGCGTTCTGTGATGTTCCCCATAGTCATACTGCTCTTCTTTGGCAACCTTGGATCAAGCATAACTGGCGTTCCCGTCGCGATAGTTAACTATGCGAATAACATGCAGGCAACGCAGTTCATCAACAGCCTCCAAACAAACCATGACATGCTTGTTAGCGCAGTAACAACACAGGACGCCGCTTTCAAGATGCTAAATACGGGCACGGTCTCTTTCGTTATTGTGATACTTCAAAATTTCCCATCGCTATCACAAAGCGCACCGTCCATAGATGTTTATTATGCAAATACGCAGTACACGGTTACGGGGGCGATAATCCCCGCAATAGAGGCGGCAGCTGAAAAATTCGGTGCAAGCGTAAATGCAAACCAACCAAGCCAACAGAATAGCAACATACAGGTGACCCCGATAAGCGGAGCCAGTGGAAGTTATAAGGATTACCTGTTTGCCGCTGTTCTTGCGATGACAGTAATGTTCGGGAGCATATTTACCGGAGGAACCTCACTCATAAGTGACAGGCAGATGGGTAATCTCAAGACATTCCTTGTCGCGCCGATAAGGAAAGAGGCAATAATAGTAAGCAGAATATTTGCAAGCGCGACAACATCCCTCATGTATGGCGTCACAACCCTTATCGTCGGGACGGTGCTCGGTGCCCACATCGCAATGGGGTTGCTTGGCGCATTTGTAATACTGCTAATACTTATGCCGCTTTCAATTGGATTCACTTCTGTAGCGATAACATTGGCAAACAGGATCAAGAAATTCGACGTTTACGTGCTCGCCTCACAGATGATAATCCTCCCGCTATGGTTCTTATCGGGAAGCTTTTTCCCGACAACAAGCCTGCCATCATGGCTTTACTGGCTCAGCGTGATAGACCCCGTCACTTACGCGACTACGGGGATGAGGGACATAGTTCTGACCGGAGCTTATCCGACAAGCGAGATTATAACGGATACGATAGCGCTTGCGGTTTTCATAGTCGTTTTCATTTACATTAGCATAAGGTCTTTCAAGAAGACAATAGAGTGATATTAATGGAATTTATTGGTGAAATTATGAATACAAATATATGGAGGTTCCTGATACTGGCCGGAATGCTGACTTTGTTTATAGCTCCAAACTTGACGCATTCGGCTTCTAGCGTGGACGATGCGCTGAGCATAAATTATCTGCACATAAGTCCGCAGCCCGTGGTCGCCGGAGACAACGTCATGATAACGTTCGACATGTTCAATTCCTATGTTAATACATTGAACAATGTTAACCTGCAGATAACCGCATCTACGGCATTGCTGAACGTATCTCCATCAAGTTCATATTTTGTATCTGCGATAGGACCTGGACAGTACGGGGGGCTGATACCAGAGCAGTTCAGTTTCAATTTGCACGTCCCATCAACGCTACAAGCAGGCGAATACACCATAAACATAGACGCGTCATACTACTCCACATATGGCACTTCATCATCAACGGAGGATGAGCCGGGCACATCGACAATGCCGATAAACATGTACATATATGGCAAGCCAGATTTGCAAATAAGCGCAGCACCTGTTGGCCAGATACAGCCAGGAGGACAGTCCGAATTTGACCTGACAACGTTAAATGCAGGAACAGACACTGCGGACAAAGTTTCGATAACAGTGCTGGACTCAAACTCATTTACCGTGTACGGTTCTCCTATATTATATGCGGGCACACTTGCAGCCAACAAATCTTCAACTTCAGAAATAATCCTTCAGACTGCATCAAATCTCAGCGCCGGGCTTACAAGCATACCTATAATGCTGAATTACACGACAGCAAGCGGCACCAACGTCAGCGAAAACGTCAGCGTGCCGGTGAGTTTCATTGAAGGAAGCCCCACAATAGTGGCGAGCATACAAAGCGCCTTGCCACAGCAACTCTACGCAGGGGGAAACCAGACACTCACAATTGATATACAGAACACAGGATACAGCGAAGCGAAGAACATAACCATGAACTTCCTTAGCACAAGCGCCATAAAGGTCGGGAGTTCAGATTCTACCCTCTTCATAGGATCTCTGCCAGAGGGGACGTCTACAACGGCGCAGGTGCTCATAACCGCAGCGAACAACGCAAACATGAGTTCATACTCGCTGCCTGTAGAGGTAACGTACAAGAATACTGCAAACCAAAACTTCTCAGTAGTGCAGAATATACCGATAAAACTGCAAAACTCGTCTATATTCAGCGTAACAGCAGTAAACAGCACGCCATTGCAACCAGGAGGTTCCTATCAAGCAGTAAGCCTTACGATAAAGAACACTGGAAACGAGGAAGCGGACCAGGTCTCGTTGAGCCTGCAGACGGTATATCCGCTATCGCCAGTAGATACAAACTTCTACATAAACAAACTTATGCCAGGACAATCCACTACCGCAACGTTCTACGTTGACGTAGACTCCAACGGTGCCCCGGGCACATATCCCGTCACACTGTATGAACAGTGGAGGCAGCCAAACGGTTACACCACACAGCAGTACTCCGGTTCAAACAACTATTATGCGGTGGTCGCGCAACCGACAAACGGTTCAGGAAGCAGTATGGAAGGTCTGATAATCGCCGTGGTCGTCATAATAGTCGTGGCGATAGTCGGTTATAGGTACTACAACACCAAAATGAAGGGCAATAGCAAAGGCAAGCACGAGAAAAACAAGCAATAAACCAAAATATATAAAAACCTTATAACCCAGTTATAATTGGGTAAAAGGGGTAATTTGCGATGTGGGCTTCAGTAACGGGGATTCCATGATAAAACGGGTAGTGATAGAGACAACGCTCAACAAATACGGATTGCCTAAATGGATTGCGCCATATGCGGAGGAGTATATCAGCGGAAATACCATAGCTGCAATAAAATACGCAAAAAGCTTTGTAAACTTCGGGAGAAAAAAGGGGATGGTTACAAAAGACACGATCACGCTTCCAAACGGGGTTACGTTCAAAAAGGAACAGGTAGTCCATCTCCTAAGCCTTTTTTACTATGGCGAATTGAGGATAAGCGGCATATCGTTACATTGGTCAAATATGTTTGCAAGAGACTCCATGCAATCTGAGCACTTCCGCACCATGTCCGAGATGGAAGCGAAGAGGGCAAGAGCCATAAAAAACGTGATATCCGGAGTAGGCTACAAAGCAGAGGAGCCGACAAAAGAGCTCGTAGCAGTATACGATTATGTGGGAAGCCTCACCTCGTGGGAGGAGATGCTCGTCACAAGGAAGATACTGCTCAATTACTCTTATGTTATGCCATTTGCACAGATATTTTACAGGATATTCTATCCAGTTTCACCGGAGTTTATGAGATCTTTTGGCACCACGTTTAAGAAAAAAGGGGAACGCGAGACACGGGCGGAGGAGGAAGCGGAGAAAATAGTCCGCGAAGGAAAGATAAGCAGGGAGCGCCTGCTTCAACTGACCGATGATATTCTTGGCCTGGTGGCAAGATCCATAGATGCCGAGATGCCTAACGCAAAACGCGCAGGAGTAATCAAGGAAGCGTTGCTGCTCAGGAATATATCGCTAGCGTTTCCGTTACACCGGCTAAATGATTTCGGGTTGGAGATTGATGTCGACAACGAAATAAAGAACCTTGGAAAAACGAACAACGGAATCTCGAAAAAATAATTTCGAGAAAAATAACAAGCCTTTAAATATGTTTTTTCACAACTACTTTCACAAGACATTGAGTGATACCTATGAATGAGGCACAAGAGACACAACACGACGGATTCGAAAGAGGAGAGAACGTGATATACATTGGCAGGAAACCTACCATGAATTACGTACTTGCAGTAGTGACGCAGTTCAACAGCGGAGCAGGCGAAGTCATCATAAGGGCAAGGGGCAACTCCATATCGAAGGCGGTAGACGTAAACGAGATAGTCAGAAACAGATTCCTTCCAAGCATAAAGATAAGGAATATAAGTACCTCATCTGAGGAGCTCACAAATGAAGATGGTTCAAGGACAAAAGTTAGCGCCATCCAGATAGCGTTGCAGAAGTAATTCTATCTTATTTCATTTTTATTTTTGTATTTTTCTTTCACAATGTAGTGGCTTTTTAATACTGTTTTCTTAATATAACATTCTAGGTAAAAATGTAAACGTGTTTTAATGACCAAGTCCCAAGTAACAGGATTCGTCGAAGAGATAAGAATGCTTGGAAAGATAACCTTTCTCAAGGTGCTGACTGCAAAAGGTTATGTGCAGTTGACAATAAAGACAGACTCGACGGACCCTAAAATACTTGATACTGTAAAAAAACTCACAAGGCAGTCTTATGTGAGCGCAAACGGAGAACTCAAAAGCAATCCATCGGTCAAGGTCGGCCCGGAGATGCTTCCTGAGGCTCTTGAGATAGTGAGCCTTTCAGAGGAACCGCTTCCTCTTGACCCATCGGGAAAGACACCGGTGGAGCTGGAAACACGCCTCAACTGGAGATCGCTTGACTTGAGGTCATTAAAGAACAAGGCGATTTTCAAGGTCCAGTCAAAAATCGCAGAAGCATTTGTCGAATTCTTCAGCAAGAACGGCTTTGTGCAGGTCTTTACTCCAGCGCTCATGGGCTCGCCTTCAGAAGGGGGTTCCGAGGTGTTCTCGGTGGCATACTTTGACAAGGAGGCATTCCTAAGGCAGGACCCGCAGCTCCACAGGGACCTTACACTCCTTGGCGGACTTGACAAGATATTTGAGATAGGACCCGCATGGCGTGCAGAGCTAAGTCACACCCCAAGGCATATGTGCGAACACAGGGTGTGCGCCGCGGAGATGGCAGATATCAAGGACGAGATGGATGTCATAAAGGTAGAGGAGGACATGCTGTGTTATATCGCAAAAAGGATAAACGAGGATTGCCTAAAGGAGCTTGAGCTGTTTGACGCCAAATTCGACGTTCCAAAGACACCGTTCCCCGTAATCAGATTTCCGGAGATATACGACTTGCTTGAAAAACTCGGAAAGAAACTCAACAGGGGCGATGACTATGACAGGGAATCTGAAGAGCTCCTTGCAAAATATGTAATGGAAAAGTACGGGAACGAGTTTTACGTCGTAAACGGCTTCCCGTTCTCCGTCAAGCCATTCTATGTAGTAAAGAGGGATGACGACCCGACATGGGCGAGGAGCGTAGACATAATGTTTAGAGGAATGGAGATAAGCACAGGCGGCCAGAGGGAGCACAGGTATGACAGGTTAATGGCGCAGGTGAAGGAAAAGAACATGACCCCAGCGTCTATAGAATGGTTTACCAAGTTCTTCAGGTACGGAGCTCCGACGCTCGGAGGCTTCTCAATAGGCTTTGAAAGATTCACAATGCAGATTCTCGGAATCAAGAACATAAGGGAGGCAACGCTTTATCCAAGGACCCCTGAAAGGCTGCTTCCATAATAATGTGTATTTGATGGGAACAATCTATAATTTCACGCATTCTTCCGATTTGGATGGCATAACAAGTGCAGCCCTGCTGGTGCGATGTTTCGGAATGCCCATAAAGAACGTGTTTTTTTCACAGCCTGACGGAAATGTATTTAACCAATCGATGGCGGCCATAAAAAAGTTAAAGGGAAGCGGAAACCTGTTAATCGTAACGGATATAGCTGTTGACAAAAGCAACACGAAAATCGTTGCGGACGCGCTCAGGGAGTTCAGGAAAAATAATAATAAAGTAATCTGGCTTGACCACCATGAATGGGACATTTCTACAGTAAAAGAGCTTTCAAAATACTGCGATTTCATAATCGCAGGGCAATTGAGGGTTTGCGCGGCGGAACTCGTATACAGGATACTTTGCGACAAAAGCAACCTCTGTGACGAGCTGGTAAAGATAGCGCACTTTGCAGATTTTGCGATATATCCGAAAAAATATGAAAAACAGATTTGGATAGTTAACCATGCGATGAAAATCCTTAGGCTCAACGAGAGCCTTGACAATCCAAGGCTGAGAAAGCTCGTGCTTCTTGTTTCAAAAGGCAAATATAACGACAGGTACGTCGTTTCTGCGGCAAACAGATATCTAAAGAGGAGAAAACCGCACATGGACGCGCTTCTGGAAGACACAAAAGTGATGAACATAGGGAAAATAAGGCTTGCAATAGGCTATTCGGAAAAGCTTTCAAACCAGGAGGCGAGCATGGAGCTTCTTGACAGATTCGGGGCAGACATTGCAGTCTACGTGCCCACGGATACAGGGAACTGCAGCATAAGATGCAAAAGCCATGTAGACAAGTCGGGCATGCTTAGGATAGGCGGGGTTGATGGTTCAAAACTCGCGCGCGCATTGGGGGGAGGAGGCCATCCGCTCGCTTCAGGCTTCCCGCTGACGGCCTATGGAAACAAAAATTTTACAAAAGAGGACATCGAAAAAGCGGAGAAAAAGATAATCGGAAAGGCGCAGCTCATTTATGGCCGCTAAATGGCATAGCGCATCATGAGACGATGCCGTAACCCGTAAGCCTCCATCTCTGCCCTATATTCCTCATCACTGCGATCTTTGCGCCCTTTTCTACAACTGCAGGCCTCTTTAGTTCGACTTCCACGTTATCGTTCTTTGCCTTTTTTATAAAACCGATAGCGGTAGCGGTGCCTACACCCATGACCAGGGTCTCGTTCTCTTTCATCGATTGCTCCGGAATGTCGGGCCTGTTGAGCTTATGGTACTTGAACATGAAATGCTCCGAAGTCTGCGGAAGCTTGCCGATATGTCCCACAACATTCCCCACTAGAGAATCCGCTTTTGTAAAAGTAGGATCTATCTCTGTTGAAAGCCCTATGAGACCGCCTGGCGTCGCCTCCTTAATCTCGTCTTCGCCATTGCTCATCTTGACTATCTTGGTGATTATCGGAGAATATGCCTCTTTCTTGCCCTTCTGCTCCTTCATTCCCGGCCTGACCTCTATTTCATCTCCAACCTTGAACTTGCCCCTTATTATGGCGCCGCCTATTACGCCCCCGGTGATGTTTTCCGCATCAAGTCCTGGCCTGTTCACATCAAACGACCTTACGACATACATCATAGGTTCGGACGTGGTATCCCTTGCGGGCCTCGGCATGTTGACTATCTTTTCGAGGACTATGTCCACATTTATGCCCTGGTTTGTCATGACCGGGACTATAGGAGCGTTCTCTATTACGGTTCCCTTTACGAAGTCCCTTATCTGCTTGTAGTGTTTTATTGCGCCCTCCTTCCCGACTATGTCGACCTTGCTCTGGACTATTATGACGTTCTTTATCCCGAGCAGGTTTATTATCATAAGATGTTCCCTTGTCTGCTGCATCGGGCATGGCTCATTCGCAGCTATGACAAACAGTATTCCATCTATGACGCTTGCGCCAGATATGGCAGTTGCCATAAGCGTTTCGTGGCCGGGAGCGTCAAGGAGGGATATGCGCATTAACGGTTCTGTCTTTGAACCGCACATGCTGCATTTCTCTTCCGTAGTGTAAGCCTGCACCCCTTCGCATTTTGGGCATTTCTTTATTATGGTATCGGCATAGCCAAGCTTTATCGTCATGTTCCTCTTTATGCTCTCGCTGTGCCTGTCTGTCCACATATGAGTTATGGCTCTGGTAAGAGACGTCTTACCGTGGTCTATGTGACCAAGCGTACCTATGTTTAACACACTTTGCTTAAGCTGCTCCAAAATTATCACTTAGCGCCGATTCAGGCCTTGGCTTTTTCCTCGGCCTTCGGCTTTTCCGCCTTTTCCTTCTTTGGGAAGAGCTCCTCTACTGGCTTTTCCCCGTATTCGACAATCATCAGATTGACCTGCTCGGTATCCGCGTTTATCATGTTGCCGCGCACCATCATCCTTTTGTATTGGCCCTTTTGCCTTCCGCTGTCCGCTATCTTTTTCATGACCTTTGTCTTAGCGGTGCCTTCAAGGCTCTTCTCCATAGGGAACCCGCTCTTGTCAGAGCCGCCGGTTATCTTCAGCTTGTAACCTACGAGGTCTATGACTGAACCGTCTATCGTCTCGCCGATCTTCTTGTTCAGAAGTGGCACTGTCCTATCGGCAGGCAATTCCATCTGCGCTGTCCTTCCGCTCTTTGCATCAGAGTATACTACTTTCAATGTATCACCAAATATTCTGTTTTATTGTATTTTTTCTTAATATAAAAAGATAACTATCTGTACATCATCTCGGGTTCCTCCTTGAAGCGCTTTATCCTTTCGGCAAGCTCCTTTGGAATTGACGGGCGGACCTCTACCATTGCGGCTTCAAAGTCGTTCTTCGTGACTATCCATGCCTCTTTGCTGGTTTCCTTCTTTCCGCTCTCTTTATCGAACCTCGTATACCTTCTTATAGCAGTCATCCCCGCTTCCCTAACTATGTTCTCTATCTCTGCGCCGGTATAGTTTTCCGTTGCCCTTGCAAGGACCTCCAGGTTTACGTCTTTCGCAAGCGGCATGCGCTTTGTGTGCACCTTTAGTATGGCGAGCCTTGTGGCCTCGTCCGGAAGAGGTATCTCTATAATCTTGTCAAACCTTCCCGGCCTTAACAGCGCAGGGTCTATCATGTCAGGCCTGTTTGTCGCAGCAAGAACTATCACGTTCTTTGCCTGCTGAAGGCCATCCATCTCTGTAAGAAGCGTGTCAACGACTCTTTCAGTTACCATAGAATCGTTGCCCTCCGAATCCCTGACGGTCGTTATGGCATCTATCTCATCTATGAATATTATACACGGAGCGGCCATCTTCGCCTTTCTGAATATCTCCCTGACTGCCTTTTCGCTTTCACCGACATATTTGCTGAGCACCTCCGGCCCCTTGATAAGTATGAAGTTTGATTCCCTTTCTGTAGCAACGGCCTTCGCAAGCATCGTTTTTCCGGTGCCCGGGGCACCGACAAGCAGTATTCCCTTCAACGGCCTTATGCCAAGTTTCTCGAACGCTTCCGGGTTCTTTATAGGCAGTTCGCATGCCTCCTTGAGTTGTTCCTTTACCTCATCGAGGCCGCCAACATCGGACCAGCGCACATTCGGGCGCTCTACAAAGACCTCTCTCAGGGCGCTTGGTTGCACGTTGTTTATCGCTTCCTGGAAGTCCTTTGCAGTTACGTTTAAGCTTAACAGAAGCTCGTTTGGAACGCTCTTCTTGTCTATTATCTTTGGTATTATGCCACGCAGCGCGGCCATAGCCGCCTCTCTCACGAGCGCTGAAAGGTCGGCACCCGTATAACCATGGGTTATATCCGCAAGATTGTCAAGATTGATGTCCTTTGCCAACGGCATGTTCCTCGTATGTATCTGCAGTATCTCCTTTCTTGCGGTCCTGTCAGGCACCCCTATCTCTATCTCTCTGTCAAACCTTCCCGGCCTCCTCAGAGCCGGGTCTATGGCGTTGGGCCTGTTTGTCGCGCCTATCACTATCACTTGGCCCCTTGACGATATCCCGTCCATGAGAGTAAGGAGCTGCGATACCATCCTTCTTTCGACTTCATTCGTAGCCTCTTCCCTCTTTGGGGCAATGGCATCAATCTCATCCATGAATATTACTGTTGGCGCCTTCTCCTTTGCCTCATTGAACAGCTCCCTGAGCTTCTCTTCGCTCTCTCCTACAAACTTGCTGACCAGCTCTGGCCCGGAGATATCCACAAAATGGGCATCGCTTTCGTTTGCCACGGCCTTTGCGAGAAGCGTCTTTCCCGTTCCTGGAGACCCGAATAGAAGAACGCCTTTTGGAGGCTCTATCCCAAGCCTTTCGAACAGCTCTGGGTACCTTATAGGCAGCTCCACCATCTCCCTGATCTTCTGGATCTCCGTCTTGAGGCCGCCTATGTCCTCATAATGGACCTCTCCGATCCTAACCATCGATTCCGATACGGGTTCGGTCTTTACCACTACCTCCGTGCCCCTTCCGACCCTCACTACCCCATGAGGAACTACCTGCGCGACCACAAACGTAAACACATAACCGAACATCGCTATGGGGACCACGTCTCCTTTCACAAGAGGCTTGTCTTCTAGCTTGTTCTTTGCATAGTCTGAAAAGTCAGGCGAAATCGGGGCCTTTTGCTGTGGGGGCGGAGCAAGGACTATGCGCTCAGCCTCGCTTACCTCTGCCTTCTTGACAAACACCTTGTCGCCTATACCGACGCCAAGGTTCTGCCTTATGAATCCATCTATCCTTATGAAATCAAGGCCCTCGTCCTGCTGATGAGCCTGCCATACTATGGCTGCAGTGGACCTCCTCTTGCCCTTTATCTCCACTATGTCTCCGGAGATGACATTGAGCATCTTCCTCGCTTTCGAGTCGATCCTGGCAATCCCTCTACCGTCGTCTGTGACAAGTGCCCCAGCAATCGTAAGCTCTATGCCTTCTGCCAATTATATGCACCGTAAAAAAGCGTAACCGCTCTAATATATTCAGTATTGAGACTTTTAAATACTTTCCGTATTGTCAGGAAGGTAAAATGCAGAATAGGATTAGGCTCGTAAAGTAAAACATAAAGTAAAAAACTAAATAAAAAATAGATACCGCAAAAGCAAATGATGCATAACAAAAATTTATTTTAAAAACAACAAAACAAAGATGCCATTTTAGTAGTCTTCGTCTTCATCTTCTTCGTCATCGAAGTCTTCATCGTCGAAGTCCTCATCTTCGTCGTCGTCATCCTCTTCCGCCGCCTTCAACAGTTTGTAGTCTTTCATTCAAACCACCTTGTGGAACAGTCCAAAACGGTCCGCCCCAATGCTAGACTGTTATAAACCGTATTCTATAAATATCTTTCGATTTCTTGGGCGATATTTCGACAGGATTTGCAGCATATTGCCATCAGTGCAACGCAGACGTCTTTGAAAGCTCTTCCGCTTTCTTTGATGCGGCATCTTCAAGCTCTTTTCCAAGGTTGTTTTCAAAAGCGGTCTTCGCGGCGTTCCTGTAATCCCTTACGGAGCCCTGCACGTTGTTGTCTTTTTCTTCCAGCTGCGCCTTGGAAATCTCAAGCTTATAGAGCAGCATGGCGACATCCCTGCTTCTTTCTATTGCAAAGCCATTGGATACAGACACTGCCCTCTCGAGCACAGCCTTTGCGTCCGAATACTCGTTGTCCATCTTTATCATGTAAAATTTCCTGTTGCAAAAAGAGGCGCTTATGTCGCATATCTTGTTAGCCGCTATGGACATGTTCTGTTTGTCAAGCTTGTGATCATAAGCGACGTTGAAAAGGCGTGTAGCCATGTCAAGCTCATGTCGCTGCGCTATATCAAAGAGCTCGCTGCTGTCATTCGTCTTGCCCTTGAGTATGACGCTTATCTCGTTTTCTATGTTGTCAAGGGCCTTCCTGTACAGCAGGTAGGCTTTCTCCGCGGCCTCGATCTCCGAGTCCCTGTCAGGGGCGACGCTGGATGCGACACCGTACAGCTCTGCGCTCTTTATGCTGCCTGCGGTGCTCCTGGAATTGACTTCATAGCGTGCAGCCTCTCCCGTATATATTGAAAATGCTTTCTTTGACGCTTCGTCCATTTTTGCCCTCCAATCCGGGGCGCTCGGATCGCCGTACTCTTTTGCGATGTAAAGCGCGCTTGAATACTCATCCGCAGAATCAAGACCATACGCATGTGAAGCGGATTCCATATAATAAGAATAGGCCTGCTTGGCGGTTTCCAAAGCCTTGTCGCTCCATCCCTTGCTCTTGGCAAACTTGACGGAGTGTTCAAGCTCTACGGCAGCGGTATGGAAGTCGCCATTCTCTCCCTTTTTCTTGGCTATGTAGACGCGGTTGTCAAATTCCCTTAATTCCTTTTCCTTTTCATCTATCGCGGGATCAACAGCCACAGAGACACCTGCATCCATTATACTTATACAGATACCGAAACGAACTTTAATAATATATAGTCTGGATCCCCTGAATATATGTAGGTGAGGAACTGGAATTAGACAGGGATTACGAAACCCCTTTTCCAAATGCCCACATCGGAAACGAAAGACGCAAGAATCTGCGACCCACCGCGGAAGTTCCCCGCCTACGTCCCGAAATCAAAAGCCAGGGCTAAATCCATTTTTATTGCAAATTGAAAAACAGAATAAGCATGAAAATAAGAGGTGCCCGCTTTTTAGAGACACAGGCATCCCCTTATTCCCTTCCACCCACCAAACCACTGGTATTTCCTTTCCGGATTTACCTAATAATATTACGGCTTTCCTCCTATTTATAGCTTCCTGATATACATTTTGATATCCTCGACAGCACTACCGCAAGATATAAATATTTAAGTGCTTTATTATTAGAGGAAGCATAAGGCTTTTTTTCGAGGGAGGGATTCTCTTAATCTTAAAAGCTCGGCTCCAATTTTATCAAAAAAGTGACAGATCATACTTAAGGTGAACTTTATGGCAGACAAACCACATCTGAATTTAATATTCATAGGACACGTCGACCACGGTAAGTCGACGACAGTAGGACGACTGATGTACGAGACTGGCGCGGTCAGCGAAAGGGATATGGCTAGGTTCAAGGAACTTACCCAGACGTACAACAAGCCAACATTCGAATTCGCATTCGTAATGGACAGCTTGAAAGAGGAACGTGAGAGAGGTATCACGATAGACATAGCGCACAGGGACTTCCAGACACAGAAATACTACTTCACGATTATAGACGCACCTGGCCACAGGGACTTCGTAAAGAACATGATTACAGGCGCAAGCCAATCAGACGCAGCCGTGCTGGTATGCAGCGCAAAGGAGGGAGTGCAGGCCCAGACAAGAGAGCATGCGATACTCGCAAACGTTCTCGGAGTAAGGCAGATGATAGTCGGAATCAACAAGATGGATGCCGTCAACTATGATCAGGCAAAGTTTAATGAGACCAAGAGCGCAGTAGAACAATTGCTCAAGACTCTCGGTTACAGGCCCGACACGGTCATAGCTTATGTGCCATACTCGGCGCAGGCGGGGGACAACGTATCAAAGAAGCCAGACAAGATGCCATGGTATAATGGACCAACGCTTCTTGGCGCGCTTGACTCTTTGAAGGTTCCAGAAAAGCCGACAAGCAAGCCATTGAGGCTTCCTGTGCAGGATGTGCACACAGTGCAAGGTTTCGGAACGATTCCAGTAGGAAGAGTCGAGACAGGCGTGCTTAAGCCAGGAGACCAGATAATAATTATGCCAAGTGGTGTGAAGACAGAGGTAAAGAGCATAGAAATGCACCACCAGCAGCTCCAGAAGGCAGAGCCAGGAGACAACATAGGCTTTGCGGTAAAGGGCATCGAAAAGAAGGATGTAAAGAGGGGAGACGTCATTGGTCCAACAAGCAGCCCGCCAACAGTAGCGCAGGACTTCACAGCACAGGTGGTAATATTGCACCACCAGAATGTGATAGCCAAGGGTTACACGCCAGTGTTCCACATACACACAGCGCAGATAGCGTGCACGTTTGAGGAGATACTGGAAAAGAAGGATCCGAAGACAGGACAGACCCTTGAGAAGAATCCACAGACGCTCAAGACTGGAGACATAGCGATAGTCAAGATAAAGCCTACGAAGCCGATAGCCTTGGAGAAGTTCAGCGACTTCCCGCAGTTGGGAAGGTTTGCAATAAGGGATATGGGCGAAACGATAGGCGCGGGAGTAATCCTTGAAGTGACTCCAAGAGCCTAAGCAAGAGTGAATCCATGAGCCTCGCAGTGATAAAACTCATAAGCACATCCATAAAGGATGTAGACTCAATAGCGCATCAGATAATAAGCATAGCAAAGGCCCTTAATGTAAAGAACAAGGGCCCGGTGCCACTGCCTACAAAGCACATAATCCAGCCAACAAGGAGGACACCAGCCGCAGATGGCAGCCACACATGGGAGAAGTGGGAGATGAGAGTGCACAAAAGGCTCATAGAGATTGACGGAAGCGAACAGGCTCTTAGACAAGTGATGAGGATTCCAGTGCCTGATACTGTCCAGATAGAGATAAGCTTAAGTTGATTGGCTTATCCTCTGTCTTTCTTTTTCTATTTTTATTTATCGTTGCATTTTAGAAGTGTAATAAACAGCGTATGAAGTACAGCCAATAGATGTATAAGGATAGAATTGTAATATTTTTACTCCATCATTTAAATTAACTAAGTAGGTGTTGCTAAAGGTGGTGTTGTATAAACATAAGTCACTACTGCACCATTCCCACCGTTTCCTCCTGCTGTGCCTCCCGGATAAAAATTACCATTACCAAGGCCACCAATCCCGCCTAAAACGTTTACACCAATGGTGTTTGGTGTGATATTTCCTGATTTATATGCCAGAATGACAATTCCGCCCCCTCCGCCTGCGCCTCCACTTCCAAGGACATTGGCGCTCTGGCCATCGATCCCATTTGCAAGAATAGTCCCAGTTATAATATTAGATGCCTGAATGTATAGGCCAGATGAACCAAGACCGCCGCCCATTCCTATTCCACCCATCATTATTTCATTTGTTGTCTGATTGATGATTGATGCGCAAGAGGATCCACCCCCTCCTCCACCCGCACCACTAAGATAGTTCTGGAATCTATCGTTATGCCACGATTGTATGTTTGAATTTGTAACAGCAATGTTGCCTCCGTTATTTCCATTTCCTCCAGGAGCAGATCCAACCCCTGCTCCAGTTCCACCGATAACTAGTGTATTGCCTCCATTCCCTCCATCACCTACACATAGATCATGCCCAGCCTCTCCACCTCCTCCTCCACTTCCACCATAAGAATATGACACGCTAGTTCCTGAATTTCCATTGGAGTTATGGCCTAGTGTGCCTTGAGGTACCAGTGCTCCTCCGGAGTTTCCCGTTGCATCTGTTATTATAACGCCGTAATTAATGAAATTTCCGCCAATCCATATATTATGTCCATCAGTAGTAAGGTTTACTCCATTGTCTACTGTGATTGATCCTGAAGCGCTGACGTCATTGGAAAGCGTTGTTGCGGTATTGTATGTGATTGAACCGATGCAGGCTCCCCCAGTCCAGTTGTTAGAACATATAAGTACGTTTGACGATAGCACGGTTACTGTGTTTGATATGGACAAAAATGAAAATGGAATGGAGGTTCCAGTATCTATGGCAAGCAAAGAGAAGATATAGTTTCCAATCGTGGCTGGAGTGTAAGTAAATACCACATTGCCACCATTACTGGATATTGTTTTTGTCGAAACTATGTTTGCAGAAAGTATAAGGTCAGTGACAAATGGGCCAAACCCAACATTTGATGGTATTGTAGCGGTTATGTTTACAGACTGACCTAATGTTATGAATGTACTGCTTGGAATCATTGTTATTGTTGGCGTGGTTGCAACAAGTACGTTGTCTGAAATAGAATAATGGAGTTTCCCATTCCCAGTTGTGGCAGTGACTGAGACTTCATATGCTGTATTAGAGGAGGGACTTACAACAATAGTACTGCCGTTGGTATTTGATATTGGGAAAAGTGTATTACTGTTACTTACGATGTACCATTGCCATATCAGGTTTCCTGAAGTGGGAGTAAGGTTTTCAGTCGCATTTAATGTAACAGACTGGCTATTGTCGAGTTTTGGCGTCTGCGGGAATATCGTTGGTGCTGTAAGGTTGTTTGGGTTTACTGTGATTAATGGAGAGGCTGTTGTGTAGTTGTATGCGACAGGATTTGGAGTTAATCCATTGTCTGATACAAATACTGCATATGTGACATTTGGTTTTGCCTGTGTTATTGTTATAGTGTCGTTTGTATAAGAATTCTTTATGAAGGTCCTTGCAAAGTTTGTCCTATTGACTATGTACCATTTGTATGTAAGATTTGAAGGGTTTGTCTCACCAAGTACAGTGGCATGTAGAACCACCTTATTGCTCTTTCCTTCTTTCAATGAGGTACTGGTTATGTTTGACACTCTAAGAGCACCATAAGTGATTCCGAAGGACGTACCATCTGGGGTAATCGGGTCCGGTGTTGCTAAGATTGAGAAGTTTGGAGACATTATGTATTTTAGATGTGGCAGTGAACCTAATGGTGCTATTCTACCGTTCATATCAACAATTTCTGCCCTGAATCCTGATGGCGCAAAATCTTCACCAAAGTTTGAGTAACCAAAATTTGGAAAAGGTTGAAAACTCGAACAATTGTTCGCACACGGATCTTCTTCTACGAAATCTGCAATTGATTGAAATGAATTATATGTAACATTTCCAAATGCGACCCAACTCTGATTCATATCCCCAATAAAGATAAACCAAGTTTTACTAGATTGATTAACAATCTTTATCTCCGCATACATCGTATCGTTAGCACCAATTGGCAACGAGAATATCCCATTGGAACTTAGAGTGTGGTTAGTTGTGAGAACACGAGGTTGGCCAGATGTAGAAAAAGACAGCAGTTCATATACTGGAAAATATTGCCCTAGCAAATAAGTATTCCCATTGAGAGTCCCTATAGAATATTTAGAATTTGAAAATGTACCAACTTGTATAAGTTGTGAGTCATTAAGCATACCGCCTATGCCTATCCATTGTGCTGATTGTAGCAACGAGGAAGATGATTGATATGGTACTGATTGTACCTTCCACGACCCAGCAATTGCACTTACGCTATAGGGTTTTGCATAGAAGTTATTTGCTCCTGTTATGTTATATATTGCAGAGTATCCTGCCCAATTTGATGGTCCATTATTATCTGTGGCTTGTTGAGATGCCAAACTAACTCCATTTGTAGTTAAAACGTTTCCTATAGAGGCATAATTTGCAGATATATTATAAACATTGAAGCCTGACGCCTTCCAATTCGAAATATTATCTAAAATATTTACTGGTTCTATTTGGCTAAAATTTAGATGGAGTCTTTGTGAATTATTGGCAAAAGATACGTTTGATAATATGATTATACTTATAATAAATAAGACCCTCCCAGTTGCCGGGTGGCCTGCCCTGTTCAACTTACCACTAATCTATTTAGTAAGCAAATTATTTAATACTTAGCAAATCAGTATCAGTATGAAGAATGCGATTCGAAATAGTAGAGGTAAATATACCATAATACCACTAGTTATTTTTTTAGAAACATTTATATCCGAATTCGGTTTAATTTTGTTCTACTATAAGAGTAATTTGGGTCTCTTCCTTTTTTTTGTGGGAGCTATATCTTTGATTATAACGTATGTTGCTATTCTTAGGGCTAACAAATATGCAAAAAAGACTAGAAAAACTCTTTTTTACATATTAATTGTTTCGGGTATCTTAGGTTTAGGCATTATCTTTCTACTTTCTTATTTTATCGCTTTTGGTGCAACTTTTCGTTTAGGCCCATAATAGTTAAAAGTCGGTAAGCATAATATATGTGACGACGTATGACTTATAATTCTAGAAAGTCAAAATCTAAAGCCAATAAGATAATATTAGTTAGTTTGCTTTATATTGTATTCATATTTCTATTAAACTCTTATTTAATTTTGTACTATAGTCCATTATCTGGTTTATGTTTGTTTGTAATTATTTTTATTAGCGGAAGTGTATACTATTTAATTTCAGGGTCTAGAGACGCTGTTATAAAAATCATTTACTTTTCCTTGCTAGCAATTATCGTGTCATACTTAATGTTAGAAATAGCTGCAATCATGACTAGTTCTGGTCAATACCCACTTGGACACATTATAAAGTAATCCAACATCGATTGTTAAAAACAGGTTATCAGCTTAATGCTTGGTTGTGGATAGAGTACACAAATTCAAGTTCAAATAGCATATATAACATTACTACTGTTGCTGGTATTAGTGCAACAGCTAAATGATTGTAGTGCGTTTGCATTGGCGAAAACTTTAGTTCAATAAACAACATAATACATAATCGTTTATTGTCTAACCCGAAACGACATATTTAAATTGGAATCGCCAACCTATTTCACATGACCAGTACAACAGTGGGAATCAACAGGATGGTAGTCACAGCTCCAAGCCTGTTTATAAGACCAGAGGAACTTGCAAAAGCAATCGTAACTAGGGAGAAGGGACTGGACAAAGAAGGCAAGCCAATCCCGGCAGAGGAGCTACAAAGGAAGATTGACAACGAGATATCAGCCATAAAGGACGGCATGGGCATAGAGCTCGTGAGAATCAACGGCTACTCTGAAAGCAATATCACGTTCGTAGCTGATAGCATATACTATTTCCTTAAGAACATCGCAAGCGACCCTGTGCTTACGCAAAAGTTCCTTACCCAGAAGGTGAAGAACATCTTCTTTGCGACAGAGAGCAACCCAGACAAAAGCAAGCCGGAAGTGGAAGAAGCTCTTCTCATAGCCTCTTCAAAGCTGCTTGAAGAGGATGAGAAACTTTATACACCATTGGTAAGGTCGCTTAGGAAGGCATTTGTGCAGCCCATCACATACGCGTGTGTCGGAGGGGCCATGGCGCTTTATGATGCTGCAGCGTTTGTAGAAAGGGCGGTGCTTAAGGGTTGGGACGAATCTGCGATAGTGATAGCTGCCGATACTGCGATATACGATAGCAAGATAGCTCCTGGAGCCGAGAAGACACAGGGCGCAGCGGCAAGCCTTTTGTGGGTGACAAAGGACCCAGATCTTGTAGAGATAATGGACCTTGCAGAAAGCTACCATTTCTCTGTGCCGGATTTCACAAAGTTCCTGTACGAGTTCCCTAAGGTCCATGGAAAGTTCTCCGAGATTGTCTATGTTTATTTTGTTGGCATGGCGCTTGAAGCGCTTGAAAACTCAAGCCGAAACGGCGCTGACAGCAAGAAACTGCTTGATGCTATAGAGTTTTTCATCTGTCACGTCCCGTTCCCGAAACAGGCCATATACTTCGCGACATTCCTCTACTCGCACCTCATGAAGAGAAGGTATCCCGGGCTTTTCAAGCTTATGCAGGAAGACCCACTCATTGGCAAGGAGCCCCTTGGTAGGTATGATAGCCTCATACACATGATAAGGATGAAGTTCAGGGAGTTCAACAGGAATGGCTCACCATTGAAACACGATGCTGAGATTGTAGACCATATTGAAAACGACCCGGACATAAAGAGGTACTGGAACTGGTTGAAGAACGTGAGAAGCACGCCAGATTCAACAAATCCAAGGAAGGAAGTTCTTAGACCAGAGTTTGAGCAATTCCTGAAAAAACTGCATATCGATGAGGCGCTCGAACTGCCAAAGAGGGTCGGCAACTCTTATGCGAACTCCATATTCGTAAGCTTAGCAAGCATATTGGAACACGCTTATGGAATGCTTGGCCTGCTTGCGGGTTATGGAAGCGGAGCTCAGGGAGTAGTATATCCGATAAAAGTAGTAGCAAGACCAGAGATTATAGGAGACAAACTCATAGTGCATCTTGACGCTGACCCAAGATATGAGATAGACGCAGCGCAATACGAGGAGCTGCATTCTGCACAGCTGAAGGGAGAGGCTTACAGGCTGACGTCTCTCGGTGACCTTGTTGAGATGGACAAGAAACTGCTCAGAAAAGCGGAGGGAAAACTGCATTTTGGTTTCCACCAAATAAGAAGGAATCTAAATGGAACAGGGGAATACGTCCATTCTAATGGAGAGAAATGGACCTTTGTAAAGCCGTTGTTTGAGGATAATGAGTGAGGAGTGCGCGCCCTGTTAAATAGCATTATCATTCTGGCGCTTGCTGCTGCTCTTTCTTCTTTGCTCCGGCAACCCTTCCCCTTGGCTTTGGCACTTTGAGATTCTTCCAGATCTTCGACATCGCCACCTGGTTTATGCTTGTGTCATAGCCGAGGTTGCTTATGATCTTGCCCAAAAGGTATATCTCCGCAAGCGGCTTTACGTCCTTGTTGTCGCATGCCTGCTCTATTGCGCTCTTCGCTTCACTTGCGCCGAACCTCTTAGCGGCTTCAGCCAACGAATCCGGGCTTTTCCTCATGCCCTTGGTGGCCTCGCCAGCATATGAATCTAGAACATTAGTCTTTATGCCAAGTATGCCGAATGCCCTGTTGTCTATCGCATTTCTTATGCCAGCAAGCTGGAACACTATCTCCTCCGGCTTCGTGTTGCTCCTTATACCCATCCTCTTTATGGCTATCCAATCCTTGTATTTGACAAGGAAGTCCACGTATTCTTCAGGCTCGTCCACTTTTACACCGCGCCTATTATGTAGTAACCTGAGGCCTTTTCCCTAGCTACCCTCTTTATCACGCCCTTCTGTACAAGAGAGACAAGCGCATTGTTGATCATACCCTTTGGCCTGTTGCACTTCTTCATTATGTCGTCCGCCGTCTTGATCGTTGTG
>JAMCZN010000016.1:0-9441 GCA_023485505.1 Candidatus Martarchaeota archaeon
CCGTAGAGGTTTGGACATACCAGTATGTCATAGAGCTCGGGCTTGACCACGAGCTGCATGCACATGTTGTCAACTATCCTGTCCTCAAACTCTATCTTCCTGTAGCTCTTTGCAACGTTCTGTGCCTCCTTAAGGAACAGGCCGTCAGTGAACTTCATTATGTTTGCCTTGTGGACCGCGGTGACCTTTTTTCGTTTCCTTGTGACCGCGTATTCGAATGCGAACTCCACTATCCTTTTGCTTCCAAATACCGAGATCGGCTTGAACGATATCGCGCTGTCGCTCCTTATCTCCTTCTTCGTAAATGTCTTTGCGAAATCTATCAGCTCCTTCACTTCCTTTGTGCCTTTGTCAAACTCTATTCCAGCATAAAGGTCTTCGGTGTTCTCCCTGATGATCACTATGTCGACATTCTTGAACTTTGAGTCTATGCCGATCATGTGTTTTGATGGCCTGACATTCGCGAATAGATCCAGTCTCTGCCTCAACTCCACATTGACGCTCCTGAACCCTTCGCCTATCGGCGTGGTTATTGGCCCCTTCAGCGCCACCTTGTTCTTTTTTATCGAGGACAGGGTCTTCTCCGGCATTACCGTTCCGCTCTTTTCCATCGCTTCCTCTCCGGCGAGCACGTCTTCCCAATTTATCTCGAATCCATGCCTGTCTGCCACCGCCTCAACGCATCGCCTCGCCGCGTCAGATACCTCGGGGCCTGTCCCGTCTCCGGGTATGAATGTTATGTTGTGTTTCATAAAACCACTACGAATAAAGCATCATCATTGCCTCTTTTCTATAGGCACGAACTTCAAGTCCACCTGTCCAGTATAATATGATAACGGTCTTATAAGCCTATTGTCGCCGTACTGCTCCATAGCATGCGCAGCCCATCCCGTTACCCTCGAAATCGCGAATATCGGAGAATAGAGCTCTGCGGGCAGTCCACCTGCGTTGTACACTATCGGCGAGAAGAAATCAACGTTTGGATAAAGCTTCTTTTCCCTTGCCATTATCTCCTCGATCTTGTTCGCCATGTCAAACAGCTTCATGTCTCCGCTGGCTTCGCTGAAGCTCTTCGCTTCCTTCTTTAATATTATGGCCCTTGGGTCATAGACCTTGTATACCCTGTGCCCTATCCCCATCACCTTTCCGTGTGTGGCCAACTTGTTCTTTATGTATGGCTCCACGTTCTCAACGCTTCCTATCTCGTTGAATTGCGTTATGACCTCCTGGGCCGCTCCTCCGTGCAATGGCCCTTTCAGGATTCCTATTCCGGTTGTCATGTCGGAGTACATGTCGCTTAGCGTAGAGGCAGTTATCCTGGTGCCGAATGTCGATGCATTGAATTCATGCTCCGCATGCAACACGAGGTCCATGTTCATGGCGCTGGCTCCCTCCTTGCCGGGTTTTTTCCCGTTGACCATGTACAGGAAGTTTGCGGCATGGCTCAGGCTTTGGTCCGGATGCACTATGTCTAACCCATTGCTGATCCTGTAGTAATATGCGACTATTGTCGGGAATTTGGCTGTCAGCGATTCCGCTATGGTCGCGTAGTCCTTTTTGTCCTTTACGCTTGGGTCTCCTCCTGAAAGCGCGCTCACTCCAGTCCTAAGCGCATCCATAGGGGTGGTGCCTTTTGGCAACGACTTAAGTATGCCTATCAAGTACTGTGGTATCTCTCTCATTCCGGAAAGCCTCTTTGTAAACTGATCAAGCTCCTTCCCGGTCGGGAGCTTTTGGTAAAAGAGCAGATAAGCGACCTCTTCAAACGTGCAGTTCGCAGCTATATCCTGGATTTTGTAGCCCCTGTAATAAAGCCTGCCGTTCTGTCCGTCAACTTTGCAGATCTTTGACTCTCCTGCAATCACATCCTCCAAACCCTCCTTGAACCCTTCTGGTAATTTATCGTTTCCTGCCATATACGCACCTGAATGTAATCAAACATCAGAGGCCCTTTACAGTTTCTCTTATCTTGTTCGCAGATGCCTTGAAAAGGGCCATTTCATCGTTGTTAAGCTTGAGCTCTATTATCTTTTCTATTCCGTTGCTTCCAAGCGCCACCGGCACCCCTATGAACAGGTCATTTATCCCGTATTCTCCCTCAAGATATGCGGAGCATGGGAATATGTTTTTCTTGTCAAGCAATATGGATTCGACCATTGCAACAAGCGCTGACGCAGGCGCATAGAATGCGCTTGATGATTCCAGTTTTATTATCTCTGCACCGCCATCCTTTGTCCTTTGTATGATGCTATCTATCTTATCCTTTGCAAGCAGTTCGCCAAGAGGTATCCCCGACACGCTCGAATACCTTATCAACGGTACCATAGTGTCTCCGTGGCTTCCGAGTACCATTGCCGAGACCGCATCGACACTCACGTTCAGCTCCTTTGCCACAAACGACGCGAATCTTGAAGAATCAAGTATGCCAGCCATCCCTATTATCCTTTTTTTCGGGAATTCAGTTACTCTCTTTGCAAGGCTGACCATCGCGTCAAGAGGGTTTGTAAGCACTATCACTATTGCGCCAGGGGCATATTGGTGGATCTGGGAGCTTGCATAATTGACTATGCTCGCATTAGTGCTCAACAGTTCTTCCCTTGACATGCCCTCCTTTCTCTGCGCCCCTGCGGAGATTATGACTATCGCGCTTCCCGTTATGTCTGCGTAATCCCTTGTGCCTGTTATTTTGGCGTCGAATCCCTCTATTGGCGCGCTTTCCATTATGTCGAGGGCTATTCCCTCTGCAGTCTCCTGGGTCCTGTTCACTATCACTATGTCGCAAATGTCCCTGTAAGCCAGTATCTGCGCAGTCGTGGCGCCTACCCTTCCGGCCCCTACTATGGACACCTTTGGCTTTGTCATTGCATCAGATAAACCAAGCACACAAAGTATATAAATGTGGCTTCTTTCCACGAATAAATAAAAGTGCCGCAAACCCGGAAAAAACGAAGATTTTAATAGGTTTAGGCATCAATACTTTAACAAGCAACTCATTCTTTAAAGTGTTTGCATGAGTAATGTTTACGATACAAATCCACAGGAGCTAGTAAAGGCAGCTGCGCAAAAGCTAAAGGAGAAAGTGAAGAAGCCAGATTACATTAATTACGTGAAGTCAGGGTCCGACAAGGAAAGGACCCCGCAAGATCCGGATTTCTTCTTTGTGAGGAGCGCTTCGGTGCTCAGGCAGGTCTATCTAAATGGCCCTGTCGGCGTTTCAAGGCTTAGGACAAGATACGGAAGCGGCAAGGAGCACAGAGTGCACAGGCACCACCACATAAGGAGTGGCGGTAGCGTGATAAGCGATTCTTTCAAGGCGCTCGAGCAGCTTAACTACATAAAGAAGACAAAGAGGGGAAGAGTGATAACCCCGCAGGGGAAATCCTTCCTTGACAAGACCTGCAAGGAGATTAAAGGAGATGTTAAAAAGGATTGAGCATAATGGAAGATGAAGAGGGTGCGCCATCACAACAAAAGCGCATCAGAAAAGCTCTCATGGACCAGTACAAAAGGCTCCAGATGGAAGCGCAAAAGAAGGAGATAGTGAAGAAGTTCATGGAACCGGCCGCTTACGAAAGGCTTATGAATATAAGGGCATCAAACCCTGAATTGTATTCGCAGCTTGTTGACCTGATAATATCTCTGGCGCAGGGAAACAGGCTGAAGGGAAGGCTCACCGAAGCGCAGTTGGTGTCAATCCTTGAAAAGGTCACATACAGGCCGGAGACAAAGATTGAATTCAAGCATAAGTGAATAAGGAAAAAAGACCAAATGGAAAGTGATATTATGTCAAAGAAATCAGAGCTCAGGAAGATGAAGCTTGGAAGCAAGCTCAAGCGCTCGAGGAACATGCCGCCTCTTGCCAGTCTCAGGACTCACAGGCGCGTGCAGCAGAACCTTTTCCAAAGGAATTGGAGAAGCAAAAAGCTAAGAATAAAAGAGGAATGATGTTATGGCAGAAAGACTTCTAACTTTGAATCTGAGAAGATATCTCATAAAGCAGCCAAGGACGAAAAGGTCCAGGAAGGCGGCCGCATACATAAGGGAAAGAGTCGCGCACTACACGAAAATAGATGAGGAAAACGTGAAGATAAGCGAAAACCTCAACATGCTCATCCACAGGCAATACGTGAGACGCATGGTCCCGATAAAGCTTCTTGTAAAGATAGGCACGGATACTGCTGATGTGCTTCCGTACGACGAGACTATGAAGACGAGGCAGGAAAACGATCAGAAGGGCGAGAAAAAAGGAAAGATCGGCGGCATAATAAAGAATGCAAAGAACGCAGATGCAAAACAGCAGAAGCCTGACGAGAAAAAGCCGCAGCAGCAAAAGCAGAGCAAAGAGGCCAGTCCTTCAAAACAGAAATAAAAAGTGTTAATAAATCTAGTTTCTATTTAACCGTGGTAGAATGGGCGTTGCCAAGTGTTCCATAAAAGGAAGCGACTATGTAGGAGTGTTCGCTACTACGACCAATGAGTACACATTTTTGTGCGACGATGCTGGAAGGGTCGTGGAATCTCTCATACTTCACAATCTTGGCACAAAGATCGTGCCGCTTTCGATAGGCGGAACCGACATGGTCGGCCTCTTCCTTAAGGCTAATTCGAACGGGATAGTGGTGTCAAACATAATAGAGAGACACGAACTCGAAAGGCTGAAGAAAAGCGTTGGCATAAACGTAGAGGTGATAAACAGCAACCTAAATGCCGTTGGAAACAACATAATGGTCAACAACAAGATAGCCGTGATAAATCCCGAATACGATGTTAAAATAGCGGGCCAGATAAGGGATGCTCTTGGCGTTGAAGTGATTCGGGAGGAAACGGACGGTTTCAAGACAGTTGGCGCGAACAACATGCTTACTGACAAGGGATTTGTCATCAACAACAGGGCTACCGACACGCAGAAGGAGAGGCTTGACAAAAGCACGGGCTTCGACTCCATAAGGACAACGGCAAACACCGGCTCTCTCGGGATCGGAATATCCGTATTGGCAAATGCGAACGGTGCCCTTATAGGGAACAGCACCACAGGTTATGAACTGTCGCGCATAATGGAAGCCCTTGATCTGGAATGACGCAAAGAGCATCATTTTATAAGGGGCATACTACTAATATATCGTGGTGTATTTATGGCAGAAAACGAGTATATTTCTTCGGCAAAAAGCATCGATGAGCTTAGGTACTTGCAGCAGCTTTATCAGAACCAGTACATGTCAATCGCCCAAGAGGTAAGCAACAGGCTTGACGTTCTCAAGGACTTCGGAAATTCCCAGGTGGCGTTGGAGCACATGGACACGATGGGCGGAAAGCAGACGCTTATGCACATAGGCGGCGGCGCATATCTGAGCAGCAAAATAAACGAGTCCGGAAAGATAATAATGAACGTCGGAGCTGGTTATCTCGTAGAGAAGAACGTTCCGGATGCAAAGGCATACATAGCAAAGATCCTTGACAAAGAGACGCAGTACATAAACAGGCTCAACAAGAACAAGAAGGAGATCGAAAACGCACTGATAGAGATATCCTACAGGGTAGAAGAACTGTCGCGTTAACAGGTAATACCATGGAAATAGCATACGAAGGCAAGGATAACTGGAATAAGACTGTAACCCTTACTCCTGGAGACATTGCAGACAGGGCGGTGTGTGTATCGAGATTCCTTTGCAAACTCGGGGTCACCATGGGAGATTATGATGGGGCCGTAGTTCGTGAGCCAGAGTACAGCTCATCATCAATCCAAAAAATGAGCAGGTATATTGCAATATTCGATGCATCACAAAGATTGCAGTTTAGGGTGGGATTGCTTATGAGGAAGACGGAGCATGAAAGGCAGATTGCCGGTCTATACTTCGGAGATAGTGGAGACCAGGATTGGATACTCCATGTATTTGAACTTGAAAAAATGAAAGATATGGAAGGGTTGGCTAAAAGAATGACCGCCGAGTTTGGGCTACACGTACAAGTAAAGTACAGCCCGCAGAAGAGATCGGCCAGGTTCTCATTTCCATTCGTGATTCCGGAAGCGGGAAATCCGCGACTTACGGGATTGAAAAGATATGAGGAAGGCAAAGTCTTCAGTGATTGACTTCAAATGGCGTGACATATGTTTGATGGACTTAAGAAAAAACTTTCCGATGCGCTAAAGGGTTTCGCCAAGAAGGAAAAGGAAGAGATAGAGGCGGAAGCCGAGGAAGAGAAGTTGGAAGCGCCGAAAGAGAAAAAAGAGGATAAGCCGGCGGAGATAATAGAGATTGAAAGCAAACCCGCTGTAAGTGAAAAAGAGGTCCAGCCGCAAACCAAAACAGTTCTTGATGTAAAAAAGCCGGAGCGCATCGAAGAGACTGTACGGATCCCGGCCGCCAAGCCAAAGGTCGAATTACACGTAGTAAAGGAGGAGGTCAAGGCAAAAAAGGAAGAGAAACAAGAAGCGGTAAAGATATCATTATCTACAAAGTTAAAGGGGGCGCTCCTGAAGTCGGTTTCCTTGAAGGAGAGCGAGGTCGATGATTTTGTAGAAACAGTAAGGGTATCGATGCTTGAGAGCGACGTATCATATGAGGCTACCGATGTATTTACCGCGGACCTTAAGAACAACATAATGGAATCAAAGTTTGACTCAAAGAACATACAGGGGGAGCTTGTTTCTGCTGTAAGAAAATCAATGTTGGATCTTCTTTCAAAAGGTGGAAAGGGAATCAACCTGTATGAATTCGTCAGAAGCAAGGCCTCTAGCGGGGAACTTCCTGTAAAGATACTGTTTTTGGGGCCGAATGGCACCGGAAAGACTACCACCCTGGCGAAGATTGCATATCATATGAAAAAGAACGGCATAACCTGCCTTTTTTCTGCCAGCGATACATTTAGGGCCGCTGCAATAGAGCAGACTGAGCATCACGCGAACAAGGTCGGGGTGCCGGTGATAAAGAGTAGATATGGCGCCGATCCCGCAAGCATCGCATTTGACGCTATAGCGTATGCGAAGGCCCATGGGGTCCAGGCTGTGCTGATCGATACTGCCGGAAGACAGGAGACGAACAAGAACCTTATAAGCGAGATGCAGAAGATGGTGAGAGTCGCAAAACCGGATATTACCGTATTCATAGGCGAAAGCACCGCAGGAAACAGGCTTTCGGAGCAGATAAAGGAGTTCGGAAAGTTCATGAAGATTGACGGGATAATACTGACGAAACTGGATTGCGACGCAAAGGGCGGCAATGCGATATCAATAGCCCACTCTACGGGCATACCAATACTGTTCCTTGGCACGGGCGAATCGTACGAAGCCCTTGTCGAATACACTCCCGACTTCATAGTCAATGCGATATTGCCAAACAACTGACTTACCTTTGCTGTTCATCAAATAGCACAATCTTTATAAGTGTTATTTGCCAGAATAAATTGCTTCCTGTGGTAAAATGAACAATCGTATGCAAAGCCTAGAAGACATGGTGCTAAACCATCTGTTCGGGAAATTCGTGGGTGTGAGTGAGGAAAATTCCAAAGAGGAAATAGTGTTTGCCGCTGCAAGGAAGTTGAGTCCGACAATAACACTCGAAGAGGTCCGCGAAATGTATAAGGACATTACCGATCTCTCACCAATTTCGGATTTCCTTGACGAGTCCAACACCATAGAGGACATAATGGTGAACAATACCGGAGGTATTTACGTATACGACTCAAAGAAAGGATATGTCAAGGTGGATGGCAATTTCAAATCAATAGAGGACCTGAACAGGTTCGTGAGCAAACTGAAACTTTATGCCACCAACACGAGTGCAAATGGCAACATACTGGATGTCCACATGCCAAGCGGAAGCAGAGCAAACGTAATATCGTCGCCGCTCGGCTATGACGTGACCATAAGGAACTTCAAGAGCAAGCCGATAAGCATACTTGACCTTATCAACTATGGCACTCTGGATTACAAGATTGCCGCAAGGTTCTGGCTGTATACCGATGGACTCAAGGTAAGGCCGGCGAATCTGCTCATAGGCGGAATCCCTGCAGCTGGAAAGACGACTTTGCTAAATGCGATGTTCTCCTTCTTCAGGCCGGATCAAAGGGTCGTTACTATAGAGGAGACCTATGAACTGAACACAGAGATGCACTCAAACACGGTAAAGCTCGAGACGAGCCCGGATATGCCTATGGTTGAGCTTGTGAAGAACGCACTCAGGATGAGGCCGGACCTTATAATAATCGGAGAGGTCAGAGGTTCTGAAGCGAACGACATGCTTGCCGCGATGAACGTCGGAAAGATAAGCATGGGAACGATTCACGCATCGTCATCAAGAGATATAATAACAAGGCTGGAGCACTTCCCGATGGGTGTGCCAAGGGACATATTGCCAATTATAGACGCACTTGTTGTCGTATCTGCGGTCTACATAAACGGGATGCCGCAGAGAAAGGTAATCCAGATATCAGAAATATCCGGAATAGAAACACAGGTGCTGCTTTCAGACATATACAAGTTTGACTACAGGACACACCAGTCTGCGCCGATACTTCCAAGCGTCCAGTACCGTGACCTGCTTTCAAGGATACTTGGTGTCTCTCCTACTGACATACTTGCGGAAGAGGCGGTAAGGGCGAAGATACTCGAACAGATCAACAGATCGGCCAAACGGGACATGTCGGCGGTGAGCGAAGCCGTCCAGGAATATTATGATAATCCTGAGGCTCTGTTGAAGAAGGTCGGATTGCCGCAGCTATCGCCTGTAGTAAAAGTATGAGCCGATGGTTGTGCCCATCTACTGCCTTGTCGGCACTGCATCGATTTTATAACACACGTGGACGAACCTGTCCTTCCTGTCCCTTTCCCTGTCAAATACCGAGTAATAGTCATCCAGTTCTATATCTTCGGGAGATATGTACACTATGTCGCTGTCCTGTAGCTCGTGAATTGATCTGAGCATGCGAGTGACCTCTCCGACATATTTTAGATTGAGATGCCCATCTTTGTCAGTTTGCAAAATCTCGGGACCGACATAAACCAGCATGCTGCCTTCCATTCGTAGCTCGTTACTTCTCAGCGCGCAGAAAGACACCTTTTGTCCAGGTATGTACTCGACGGTTTCGGCATAATGTTTGGTGCTCCCATAATCACCCCCAAAAGCCTCGTGTCGCGCGCTCAAAGGCATACTCATAACCCAAGCAAATAGTTTTTGTGCGACCTATTTATGGTTTGTGTCCTGCCATTGCGCACTGTCCTATCATGGCAGGAAATCCTTGTTCTTTATCTTCTCCCTTATGTAGTCTCCAACGAAAGTGAGCCTTGGCCCCTGCAATGTGTCCTGCTCCAGCTTCTGTTTCAGCTTCAGCACCTTCTTTAGCTCCTCAACCCATTCCTTGTGCCTGTTTATCCACTGGTAGTTGAGCATTTCCTGGGCCCTTTTAAGGTCGACCTCTGTTGTCTTAAGTGTCATCTTCTTCAGG